>JAKFVC010000053.1:30000-92761 GCA_021732415.1 Planctomycetaceae bacterium | reverse complement strand
CCCGTTCGCCACTTTCCCCCTTGCGGGTTCTCGTACGACTCGCATGCCTAATCCACGCCGCCAACGTTCATTCTGAGCCAGGATCAAACCCTTCATAGATTGTATTCGAACCACGTAGCAAGCTACGTGATATAGACACAACTGGGTTTGCCGCTGAACTGTGACAAGCATCCACTCGCTAATCGATTCCTTGCGGAATCAAGTCACAAAGCAATTGCTGTTTTCTCAGTCAGCGTCTTCTTTAGACGCCGACTATTCAGGGTTTCACCAACCAAATTGTCAAAGAACTAAACCCCTAAGGGCGCCCCTGAGGGCATCACTGACCTGCATTAAAAAAGAAAAAACAGCCACAACTTGTCGGCTGTCTTGCGTTCGTCATGCGTCAGCAACGAGGCTAATAATACAGTTCGGCCACAGAGAGTCAACCGCTGGAGACAAAAAAATTCGTGAGAGTTTTCAAGTGGTTTGAAAGGGCACTCACAGGCATGTGTTGATGCTTGATATCGTGGGACGGGTCTCCAGGCCCGCCCGTCATTTCGTTGCTGTTTATGATGTTCGTGACGTCCCGAAGACGGGAAGCGAATCGAATTTCACTCCAGCAGGGGTGAAGACCATCACAACTCCATCATTTCGGTCCGGACGGGCCTGGAGACCCGTCCCACGATACCTGCGGCTTCTGCATCAACAAGATAAACTCGTGCACCTTATTAATCCGAAACACCGACGGATATCCCAGCGGCCGTAGGTTGTTGTACTCCGACTGGCGATTCCAGATGATCAAGTCGTCATACTTGTATCCCACCTTCTGCAGCCGAGCGGCCAGATCGCTATGAAACGGGAAGAACTGATCCCGCTTGCGAAGATCCATCACCACGATACAACAGTAGGCCCGCGGCTTCAGCGTGATCAACACATCCGTAAACACTTGGGCCAGCGTGTCGAGGAACTCCTCATAGTCTTCGATCGTGCCGAAGTCCGACGACAGATTCCCGTAATGGCGGACCGACTTCAGATCGGCGGTCCGTTTCTGATTGAGGATATTCCAGTAGGGCGGCGACGTAATGCAGATATCGACAGAATTCGGGGCGACGTGTTTGGCGACATCAAATGCCGAACTCTCATGGATTTCACAGCCCGCGGCCGTGGTGATTCCGGCCAGCCGATCTCGTCCGAGTTGCACGTACTCAGGAGAAAGTTCCAGCCCGATTCCCTGTAATCCCATCCGTGCCGCGGCGCAAACCGTGCTGCCCGATCCGCTGAAGGGATCCAGGATGACGCGACCTTCCGGCGGCAAAAACGAATCAATCAGCCGTTCGACAAGCTGCCCCGGAAACATCGCCGGATGCTTGAGCTTCAGCTCGTCAGGGGACTTGCGGATGTCACCCCAAACGCTGATGGAATTCTGAATCCAGCGTTTGCCATCCAGCCGGTTGCCCTTCCGACGAGGCGGCTTCTCAGGAGTTTCACCAGGACTTTCCATAGGACTGGTCGCATCCCATAAGTCCCATTGGTCCCGTATGTCCCATAAGTCCCATGCATTCTTAATGGGACCTATGGAACGGATGGGACTTATGGGACCAATGCCAATTCACCGCGCAAGAAAAAACGGAAGTCCAACGCAGTGTTGAACTTCCGTTTTCTATGAGAGGAGCCGGTCGGATTTGAACCGACGGTGGCGGATTTGCAATCCACTGCCTTAGGCCTCTTGGCGACGGCTCCCTGGTGTGTCATCACGAACCGGTGTGTTGTCACGAACTTTAACAATCGTCCGGGACAGCCTCAATCATCGGATTATTACGGCCGCGCACTTGAGAACGATTCTCGGGAAGGCAAGGGCCGTGGATGACGAAAGTGATCCTAGGTGACCTTTCCGATTGCGTCAAGTCTTCCACCGTAGCCAGACTACCCAGAGTCGGGCGCTTTGACCCCGGAGGGGTCGCAGAGAGTAGCCGGTGGTTGAGCGCAGCGACACCACCGGAATGGGTTAAGCGAAGATTTCCGACCCTGAAGGGGTCGCAGAAACGTTGCTCTGCGACCCCTTCAGGGTCGAACACGCTTAATGCTGCTGACCGGTGGTGTCGCTGCGCTCAACCACCGGCTACTCTCTTTAATCCCTCCGGGATATGTGCGCTAATCCCTCCGGGATATGTGCGCTAATCCCTCCGGGATAAGTACAAATAGGCAACTTCGGACGATTCCGCTAAGGTGTTACAGGACGTTTGCCATTCCCGAGGATCAACCGCCATGCTGCGACTTAGCCTGCCCTTACTGTTAATCGCCTGCTCGGCCATGCCCGTCCATTCGGCAGATGGCATCTTCTATTCGCGCGGAGTCGTGGCAGCTGATCATCCGCTGGCCAGTCAAGCGGGGGTCGAGATCCTCGAACAAGGTGGAAATGTGGTCGACGCGGCCGTGGCCACCGGGTTCGCTCTGTCTGTATTACGACCGGCCAGCAGCGGCATCGGTGGTGGCGGATTCATGCTGATCTGGAACCGCGAACAACAGCGGGCCATTTGCATCGACTATCGCGAACGAGCCCCCGCCAGGGCGACTCGTGATACGTATGCTGACCCCCAGGATCCCAAGTCTCAAGTTCCCGAATTGAGCTATCACGGCCCCTTGGCGATTGCCGTGCCCGGGCATGTCGGCGGATTATGCCATGCCCACACTCAGTATGGAAAACTGCGTCTCGAACGGGTCCTCGCCCCCGCCATTCGCCTGGCGACAGAGGGTTTCCCTGCCGATCAGCACGAAGTGGAAACTCAAGCCGAAGTCTTGCGGGATATGGCTGAACGGCCGGGACTTAAAGACCAGTACCGTGTCCTCTATGACCGTTATCTACGCCAGGGACGGCCCCTGAAATTGGGAGACAAGATTGTCTCGCCGCAAGCCGCGGTCCTGCAGATGATCTCGCGCAACGGGGCGAAGGCCTTCTATCAGGGCGAAGTGGCTCGAGCCATCGTGGCTGCCGCGAAAGCCAACGGAAAGCAGTGGCTCAGCCTGGAAGATCTGGCGGCATTCCAGCCCACGGAACGCAAAGCCCTCAGCGGACGCTTTGACAAGTTCGACTTGATCACGATGCCCCCGCCATCGAGCGGTGGTGTTGCGCTGATTGAAGCCCTCAACACACTGCAGGAGGTCGAGCGTAATCACTCTGGGTTGAGAATTGCCGCGAACACCCGTCAAGCCCCGGCGACACTACACGTCTTAACCGAAGTCCTGAAGCACGCGTTCGCCGATCGGGCCGAATTTCTCGGCGATCCCGACTATGTGCGGGTGCCTGTCGATCGCTTGACGAGTCCCGAGTACGCCAAATCGCTCGCGAAAAAGATCAAGCTGGATCTCACGCAGCCCCCCGAAGCCTACGGCCGATACATGCCGTCCAAGGATTCGGGAACGACCCATTTTTCGATCATGGATGCCCAGGGCAATGCGGTCGCCTGCACCGAGACCGTCAATACTCTCTACGGAAGCTGGGTGGTCGAGCCGCAGTTTGGAATCGTGTTGAACAACGAAATGGACGATTTTGCCGCCGTGCCGGGAACTCCGAACGCGTTTGGGCTGATCCAGGGAGAAGCCAACGCGGTGCAGGCCGGCAAGCGTCCACTATCAAGCATGACGCCCACGATTGTGATTGAGAACGGCAAAGCAGTTCATGCTCTCGGGGCGAGCGGCGGGCCGAAAATCATCAGTGCTACCCTGCAGGTGCTGCTCAATCTGACCCGCTATGACATGCCACCAAGCGCTGCCGTACCGGCTCCGCGACTGCATCACCAGTGGATGCCCGATGCGCTACTGCTCGAAACACCGCTATTCAACGCGTCGGCTCCCCATCTGAAGCAACGTGGGCATATTGTCCAGAGATCTGGGGAATCAGCCGTTGTGCAAGCAGTTTCGCGGCTGCCGGAGGGACTGCAAGGGGCCAGTGATCCGCGGAAACACGGAAAAGCCGCCGGATTTTGAGAAAGCCGGGGTCGGGTGTTCAAACTTCAAAATTGGCCGAGAGATCAATCGTCAATTCACGAGTTGGTGGCGGGCCAATTTTGAAATTTGAACGCCCGACCCCAAACTGCAAACCGCCCGAATTCGATAACAGGTCGCAATGGTTCTAGAAGCTCATCATGGCCAATGACTACACCTCAATTCTAGAACGTGATGGCGAGTGGTACATTGGTTTTTGTCCTGAAGTTCCCGGAGCAAACGGCCAGGGAAGAACCGCAGATGAATGTCGTCGCAGTTTATCTGAGGCTATTGAGCTAATTCTGGCTGACCAGCGTGATTGCGCGAAGGCAACTCGTAAATAAGCCAGGGCACAGACGCTGGCAGCGTCTGCCACGGGGGGTGAACCTTCTTGCTCGTCGGGTATCCAAAGGATATCGTGGGAGACCGCGCCGTTTGATTCTCTGGATTTCGGACCTGACGAATGCCCTACTTTCCGGATTTTGATGCCTTCTGCCAGTTCGCCAAGCAAGGCAATCTTGTACCTGTGTATCGCCAGTTGCTCAGCGATACGCTGACGCCCGTTTCGGCTTATTGCCAGATCCAGCGCGGGGCCTCGTCATTTCTCTTCGAAAGTGTCGTCGGTGGCGAACGAATTGGGAGATACAGCTTTCTGGGGGCCGATCCCTATCTGCAAATGGAAGCGTATGGGACTCGGTTGGTCATAACCGATGAGAACGGGAAGACCGAACGCGAATGCCCTGATCCCCTGATCGAACTGCAGCACATGATGGACAAATACCGCGGCGTCCAGGTGCCGGGGTTGCCTCGGTTCTGTGGCGGGGCTGTCGGGTATGCCGGGTACGATGTCATTCGCTACACCGAGCGGCTGCCGAATCCACCGCCCGACGATCGCCAATTGCCCGATCTGTCATTTGCGTTCTACAACCGGATGGTGATCTTCGACCAGATCCGCAAGACGATCCTGGTTGTTGCGCAGGCCTCGACCCAAACCGGAGATCTGCGGGCCGAATACGACCGAGCCTGCGGACAAGTGGATGAGATCTGCCGGCAATTGCAGCGCGGTTCTTCAGACCTGCAGTTGACCGATATCGCCGTCACGACCGAGGTGACGAAACCCTTCAAATCCAACTTTACGCAGGCGGAATTCGAAGCGGCTGTCGAGAGCTGCAAGGAATACATTCGCGCCGGCGACATCTTTCAAGTGGTCCTCAGCCAGCGTCTGCAGCGGGAATCGCATGCGCGTCCGTTGGACATCTACCGGGCATTGCGCGTGGTGAATCCGAGCCCGTTCATGTTTTTCCTGCGGACTCCACGAGTCCATCTGATCGGCAGTTCGCCGGAGATCATGGTCCGCGTGGAAGATGGCCACACCACCATCCGGCCGCTGGCGGGAACTCGCAAACGCGGCAAGACCGAGGCGGAAGATAAACAACTGGCTGCTGAATTGCTGGCGGATCCGAAAGAGCGAGCCGAGCACGTGATGCTCATTGATCTGGCTCGGAATGATGTGGGGCGTGTGGCGGAATTCGGCAGCGTCCAACTGAGCGAAGTGATGCAGGTCGAGTTTTATAGCCACGTGATGCACATTACTTCGAACGTCACGGGTCAACTGGCCCCGGGGAAGACGGCACTGGATGCTCTGCGAGCGGGCCTGCCGGCGGGGACGGTCTCGGGGGCTCCCAAGGTGCGAGCCATGCAGATCATTGACCAACTGGAACGACATCGCCGCGGGCCGTATGCGGGGGCCGTGGGGTATCTCGATTACACCGGGAACATGGATACGTGCATTGCGTTACGCACGCTGGTGATGCAGGGGCAGACGGTTTCGGTGCAAGCGGGGGCGGGGATTGTTGCGGATAGCGATCCGACTTCGGAATACCAGGAGACGTTGAATAAAGCTCAGGGGATGCTGAAAGCGATTGAGGTTGCGGAGCAGCAATTGTAGAGTGCGGCGCGTTCTTCGTAGGCGAGCGTCCGGCGTGAGCCGGATGGTTGTTAGCGACGTACAAACAACAGAAAACCTTCGCTTAAACATTTCGGCGACCTGGGCGGCGTAAGCCGCCGGACTTGTAGCCTGACTCTCCGAGTCGGGTGCTTGCGGTAAACCGCAAGAAATACACCCGACTCAGAGAGTCAGGCTACAACGTCGTGCTACCGCACGACGACAGATGGGTTGCTTGAGATTTCGGTAGGTTTGGGGTGACTTGCCGCGTGCAAGACAACCATCCGGCTTACGCCGGACGCTCGCCTACGAAGAGGCCTGACGTTTCACCCACGCGGCAAATTGGCGTTCCACCTGGGATGCCGACTTGACCCCCAGCACGCGGCAGAGGGTCGAGACCCCGTGTTGATCCGATGGCCAGCGGGTTTTCAACTCCTGGTAGTATTTCTGCAGCACCTGGCGATCTTGCAGAAAGAGGCACATCGACCTGGCGACGGCGTAGTTCAGCCCGACGTCTCCTGAACGGAATGTGGTCGGGTCGGTTAACGCTTCGAGCGTCGGCAAATGGCCGGAGTTGGCCGCCTGTTTGGTCAATTTGCAGCGCCAGTTCGGAAGTCCGAAGAGTCCCCGGCCTTTCGCTGTGTAGGACGCTTCTTCGTGCAGTGCTCCCAGGCCCTCATCGAACCATTCAGGGAGTTGCTCACAATCCGCGTGAGATAAGGCATGGGTCAACTCGTGGGCCAGAGATCCGTTGCCCGCTTCCAAGTCCAGCAAGATGCGGCGTTTGTCTCGTTGGTAGTAGCCGTGATAGCCCGATTCGAGATGCCCGTCCCAGTCCTTAGCAAGCTGTCGAAACAAATCTTCCGTCGAGCAGATCACGATGGTAATCGGGAGTTTCGGGGAAGTCTCAAAGTAGGTTTCTCGCAAGGCTCGCGCGACTGGGCCGATCACATCGGAATACACTTTCTGGAGTGTCGATTCCGGCAGATCCCCGGCAATTAAGAACGGGGCGCGGGTGACGATCTGGAAATCTGCAGGCAGGACTTGTCGCAACCGGGCTGCCGAGGCCTGGCAGCGGGTGGTCAGGTCCTTGGGAATACTGCGGTCGAGCGGGTGAAATGACTTACGAGCCGTGGCGGAATCAGGGCTGACAACGGCTGCTGACGACGGGGGCGCGGCCACCCAGTAGGCGATCGTCATGATCGCGAATGGCCCAATCGTTAAAAACAGCAAACGCGTCATACCAGTCACGGTCGTTAGCGAGGCGGTGGCACGAGAATCGGCAATCCGGTCAAGGTTCGTAGGATGGGCACTCTCATAGTGCTTTAGCCAATTGATTGCGAGAATTGAGTGTGTGAGGGTATCGGGGTAGGAGAGTGTGAGGGTGAAGGCCTGCCCAATTTCTGGGACTGCACCGTCTCTCCGTCACTCTCGCACACTCATACTCTCACACCCTTTCAATTGAGCCAACATTTGGTAATACCGCTCTAGTTGTCTCTGCAACTATGTGGCAGACGGCCGGGGCGGCCATCCTACGGGCTTCGATTTTCTTTCGTCAGTAACGTCTGAAGTCTACGCCGTGTATAATGGATCTGCTCTGCGACCTTGAGAAAATCTGCTTGTTTCTGCAGCATAAGCCCAGGCTCGGCTGCTGCGGTCGTTGCGGTCCCTACAGTTTTTCTGGGTCGCAGCGATGGTTAGCAGCTTAAGGTCTACCTGCCCGGCAAGCTGTGCATCAGTGTTGCCAGCGGTTCAAGTCCCCCGATTCCGCCAGACGAACTTGATTCAGTGATGCGCTCACCAATGCACTCACTGAATCATGATTGTTTACGCGGCCAGCGGCGACCTCTTTTTCGTGCGACAAACATCGCACTCGAAAGAGTCTCGTGGCGGGTCGTGTTAAGATAGAGGGGCGGAGAACGGGGCCATGCGGAACGATTTTTGTTTTTCGATTCAGACGACGGTTCCTCGAGTTCCCTGGCGGACCGGCCCCCGCGGGCCGCGACGTCAATTATTCCTGGAATCTGACCTTCAAACGATGCGGTGTGGCATGCACTCGGAAATGTATCATCAACTGGGTGCTCATCCGGAAATTGTCGACGGCCAGGCGGGAGTCCGCTTCGCCGTCTGGGCACCCAATGCCCGCGAAGTCTCCATCCTGTGCGATATGACGCACTGGACCCACGGCCGCTTCTGGATGAATTCCTCCAACGACGGCATCTGGACCGTCTTCATGCCGGGTATGAAGTCCGGCATGGCCTACAAATACGGACTGGTGAATGCTCACGGCCAGTTCACGGAGAAGTCAGACCCCTACGCCTTCTACTGGGAAATGCGTCCCAAGTCGGCGTCGATCGTCTACGACCTCGAGCAATACAAGTGGAACGACGGCGGCTGGATGGACTATCGCAAGAAGGTCAATTGGCACGAGAAGCCGATTTCGATCTACGAAGTCCACCTCGGTTCATGGCGCAAGCCGCACGATGGCCGCCTGTTTTTCAACTACCGCGAGCTGGCCGAGCAACTGGTCGCGTATTGTCAGGAAATGGGCTACACCCATCTGCAGTTGCTGCCGATCACCGAGCACCCGTTCGACGGTTCGTGGGGATATCAGACCGTCGGCTACTTTGCTCCGACCAGTCGGTTCGGAACGCCGGACGATTTTCGCTTCTTCGTCGATCACTGCCATCAGGCAGGAATTGGCGTACTCGTCGATTGGGTTCCGGCCCACTTCCCGGTTGATGCCCATGGCTTGGCGGCATTCGACGGCACGTGCCTCTACGAACACGCTGATCCGCGGCAAGGTTCGCACCCCGACTGGGGGACGCTGGTCTTCAACTTCGGACGCAACGAAGTCCGCAATTTCCTGTTGTCGAGTGCCCGGTTCTGGCTCGACAAATATCACATTGACGGCCTGCGCGTCGACGCGGTCGCATCGATGTTGTACCTCGACTATTCCCGCAAGGAAGGGGAATGGGTCCCGAATCAATACGGGGGCCGCGAGAACCTCGAAGCCGAGCAATTCCTCAAAGATATGAACGTCATGGTCCACGGGGCGTTCCCCGGCATCCTGACGATCGCCGAGGAATCGACCGCCTGGGGTGGGGTGTCGCAGCCGGTTTACAACGGTGGTCTCGGCTTCAACATGAAGTGGGACATGGGTTGGATGAACGATACGTTGCGGTACGTCCGCAAAGATCCCATCCATCGGGCTCATCACCAGGGAGATCTGTCCTTCCGGATGGTCTATGCCTTCTCGGAGAATTTCGTCCTGGCACTATCGCATGACGAAGTGGTACACGGTAAGAAATCGTTGCTCTCGCAGATGCCGGGTGACCCATGGCAGAAGTTTGCCAATTTGCGGTTGCTGTACGGCTACCAATATCTGCAACCGGGGAAAAAGCTGTTGTTCATGGGCTGCGAACTCGGCCAATGGCACGAATGGCAGCACGAAGGGGAGCTTGACTGGAATCTGCGCGGCCAGCATCTGCATGACGGCCTGCGGCAGTTGGTCGGCGATTTGAACGCGTTGTATCGCCGCGAACCGTGCCTCTACGAGCGAGATTTCTCTCCCGAGGGTTTCCAATGGCTGCAATGTGACGACTGGCAGAACAGCGTGTTCGCCTTCGTCCGCTATGGAAAACAACCGGGCGATCTCATCATCTGTGCGATGAATTTCACACCTGTCCCACGGCCCGACTATCGCATCGGCGTGCCAATGGCAGGCTATTACGGAGAAATTCTGAACTCAGACGCGGGCATTTACGGCGGAGCCAACCTGGGGAATCTCGGCGGCACGCACAGCGATCCGCTACCGATGCACGGCTGTCAGCAAAGCATTTCGATTCAACTGCCGCCGCTGGCAATGGTGTTGTTCAAACCCATGCGTCCGAAACCCGTGGAAACGGGAAAGATCGGGAAGCCGTAAACAACCAGGAGAGGAAAAGAATTCTGGAACACTAATCTTCACTGATTAATACAGATCCAGAAAAGGCAATTGGAAGGGTCGGTTGGATCCGCGACCGTGGATGTCCTTGGTCTTAATTAGTGTGGATTAGCGTAGATCAGTGTTCCAAAAAATCTCGTCTTCACGCGTCTCATTTGACTCACGTACAATAAATACAACATGAAGTTCCCGTATTCCGCTCGCTCTTACGTGGTCTTCTGCAATGTCCCAGCGTTCTCAGGCATGTGATATTTTACGACGAACTCGCGGATTTACCCTGATCGAGTTACTCGCCGTCGTGGCCATTCTGTCGGTCCTGGTGGCGCTCATCATGCCGGCAGTTCAGCAAGCTCGGGAAAGCGCGCGCCGAGCCCAATGCCTGAACAACCTCAAGCAATTGGGAATTGCACTGCAAGCTTACGAGACCAGTTTCCAACTGTATCCGCCGAGCATCATCCGTCAGCAAGATGGCAACCCGCCCCCGCCGTCTATTCCGTTCGCCGCATTGCGATATCGCGGTCATTGGACCGGATTTCATCTCCTGTTGTCCTATCTCGACCAGAAGAGCGTCTACGACAAATATGACTTCAACGGCACCTGGTTGTCACCGTTGACAAATGCCAATGACCACACCTGCTGGCCCTTGAATCAAACGACGCTGCCAACCCTGATCTGCCCCAGTGCGGTGCATTCCGTCATCGCAATCGGTGGAGATTCCGCCGGTCCTGGAGTCCATTGGATGGCCGGTTCGCCGACCGACTATTCCTTCAATCACGGCGTCGACATCATCCGCGCTCTCCCCGGCGACGACGCCGGGTGTACGACGGGTATCCTGGACTATTGGCGTCAAGCTCCCGAGTCAATTCGCGGTCCGTTCGGCTACAACAGCGATTGCCGGCCGCAAGCCGTGAGAGATGGCCTGTCCCACACCATCATGCTGGGTGAGAAGGCCGGCGGGCGGCTGAATTACGGTGGCTGGAATGCCAGCTTCCCGCATCTGGGAGTGGAATTTCCCTGGGCGATGGCGGCCGTCGAATACTTTGCACCGACGGGAGATGCCGGCGTGTCGGGTTCGGCGTGGGTGGTCGGGCCCATCGCGGTGACGCACGATTTCCGACTGCCCCTGTGTCCCGAATCGCCCCCCGGCACGGGCAACCCGTTTCCCATCAACCCGACACCTCGCGAGTTACCCTCAAGCACCGACGAACGACCTTTCTACTCGTTCCAATCGATGCACAGTTCGGGGGCCAATTTCCTGTTTGGAGATGGATCGGCCAAGTTTCTCAACGAATCGATGAACCAGGGCGTATTGCAGGCCCTGTCGACCATCGCCGGCACCGAATTCCTCGACGAGGGAGCGTATTAATGCCGCTACGCTGGGCTCTGTTGTGGTCGTTCTGCCTGCTGGCCGGTTGCAGCCGCAGTCCGGCCAACACGGCCCCCGTCGAGGGCCTGGTACTCTTCAACGGGCTGCCAGCGCGGGCCGCGATCACCTCGCAGTCCGTCAATGAACAAGGCCAGCTCATCGGCCGGCCGTCGAATGCAGATACGCGACCGGACGGGTCGTATTCCCTGACCTACAGCGAAAATCAAGCGGGGGCACTGGTCGGCAAACAGCGGGTCACGGTCACCGTCTATCCCGTCGAACGAGCAGCCGACGAATTGAGTTTTCAGGAACGCTTCAAGTCCACGAAAGTCGTCAAGGTGACGCGCCAAGTCGTCGCCAATGAGACCAACCGCTGGAACTTTGTGCTGACGTACTAGCGACGAGGGGCGAAAAGCACCGGCTGTAGGATGGCCGCCTCGGCCGTCGTATTCGTGCCCTGATCATCGCCCCAATGCCACGGCTACTGACTGCCGTAACTTCCAATGTTCGCCTACTCCAATAGAAGACGGCCGGGGCGGCCATCCTACAGGTTCAACAACCCGCGCAACCCGCTATAATTACGCCATCAGAAATCACCCAGTCCTACACTGAAAACAAACACCCGGCCTCCATGAGTCACTCTCTGACAGTCATCGACCACCCGTCTCGCGCCGCACAATTCGTAAAAGATGACGCCCGCAGCCATTGGCATGACGAAACGCTGTGGTTCGTCCGCGTGAAGCGTGACCGGGCCGCGCAAGCCTTGCCGGAATGGGAACGCCTCCGCGAAACCGCCAGTGCCATTAAGGCCAATGTGGCCGCGAATCTCGCCGATTATCTCGAACAGTTCGAGAAGAACGCGAATCGACTGGGAGTCAAAGTCCATTGGGCTCGCGACGCCGCTGAGCACAACGAGATTGTGCTGGGGCTCCTACAGCAGCACGGCGTGAAAAAGGTCGTGAAGAGCAAGTCGATGCTGACCGAAGAATGTCATCTCAATCCGTTCCTGGAACGGCATGGCATGGAGGTCATCGACACTGATCTGGGCGAACGCATCGTCCAGATGGCGAACGAACCCCCGAGCCACATCGTGCTGCCGTGCATTCACTGGAAGCGTGAGGAAATCGGCGAACTCTTTCATCAGAACCTCGGCACTGAGAAAGGGGCCACCGATCCAAAGTACCTCGCGGAGGCGGCCCGCGCCCATCTGCGAGACAAATTCATGCGCGCCGATGCCGGGATTACCGGGGTCAACTTCGCCATTGCAGAAACGGGCGGCTTCGTCGTCTGCACGAACGAAGGGAATGCCGACCTGGGATCTTCGCTACCCAAGCTCCACATCGCATGTATGGGAATCGAGAAACTGATCCCTCGCGCGCAAGACCTCAGTGTCTTCCTGCGCTTGCTGGCACGCTCGGCCACGGGCCAGCCTGTGACCACCTATTCGTCGCATTTTCATGGGCCGGTACGCGGAGGTGAGATGCACATCGTCATGGTCGACAACGGCCGCAGCGCGATCCTGGGCCGCGAAGAATTCCGTCGGTCGTTGAACTGCATTCGGTGCGGCGCCTGTATGAATACGTGCCCCGTCTATCGGCGGAGCGGCGGCCATAGCTACGGGAGCGTCGTTCCTGGTCCCATCGGTTCGATCCTCGCCCCGAGCAGCGATCCGAAGAAATACAAGACGTTGCCCCACGCCTGCAGCCTGTGTGCTTCCTGCACCGACGTGTGTCCGGTCAAGATCGATCTGCACAATCAGTTGCTCACGTGGCGTCATGAACTCGTCCGGTTGGGCCTGCTGCCGTGGACAAAGCGTGTCGCGATGAAGGTCGCGGCGTTTGTCTTTCGCCATCCCGGACTTTATGCGGTACTGGGAAAGACGGCCCGTCTAAGCCTGTCGATCATGCCGCGTTGGATGGTCTATAATGCGCTCAATCCGTGGGGGAAACAGCGAGAACTTCCCACCGTGCCGAAGTCCAGCTTCCGCAAGTTGTTTCGCGAGCGGAAGGCGAAGTAAGGTCTCTTCGTTCAGTGGGACGGGTCTCCGACCCGTCCCACGACGAGGTCTACGGTCGGATATCTGAAACCTCCTCTGGTTCCCCCCGGTATCATCAGAGTGCGGCCGTTTTGGTTTGTCGTTGTTCGCTCCGCGAACGAAACGGGCTCGCACTACCCGGACCGGACCAGAGTTGAAGGTCGAATATGCTTCAGGCTCGCTACTCCGTAGGCGCTATGATCGCGGAGCAATCCAGGACTCTCTGTCGCTTGTTCCTTGCTTTGGCAGTCTACGGTACCGCAATCTCTGCGACATTTGCTGCAGATCTTGCGACCCCCAACTTGCTGCCTGGCAACTCGGCCGTTGTCGCCGAACTCCGCCAGCCTCAGGCCGTTTTACAGCACGGTTTGGTCCTGCGGGGATTGGCGATCCTCAAGCAAAGCCGGGCGTTTCAGGATGCGCTCGGCAATCCGGATTTCGATCTCATTCGCGATGGAATCCAGCACTTCGAGTCTCAACTGGGGATTCCGCTCGACAAGATTCTCGACAACTGCATCGGCGAAGGCATCTGGATCTCAGTCGGTGAGGGGACTCCCCCTGAGATCTGCGTCATCGTCCACGGTCGCGATGCCGAGCGCGTCGCCCGATTGCCCGCCGTGACTCTCAGTCTGATTGGCCGGATTGTCGCCGGTCGTGGAATCACGCTGCCGGATCCCACCCCGCGGACGCATCACCAACACACTTATTATCAACTCGGCGAAGCATTCTATACGGTAGCCGGTCCACGCTGGCTGTTGGCCAATCGCGAGGCCAGCCTGCAGGGGATGCTCGATCGGCTCGACGGTCGCGTACCGGCTACGACTGCGGGACTTCCGACTCTGTTGAATGAACCCATCGCCGACGGAACGGCCCTGCGAGTGGGACTCGATCTACCCCGCATCCAGCAACTACCAGGATTTCCCGCCGCATTCAAATGGCCCCCCAAGGAACCCGGTCCGGTCATTCTCGCCGCGGGATGGCTGGATCTGATTCATCGCAGCCCGCAGGTCACCGCCGAACTGAGTCTGGCGGGTGACAGCGTGCGAGCCCACCTGCGATTTCCCAAGCTCGCGGGCGACATCACCCCCGGAACTGTCGGCTATTTCGCGAGCGAACCGGCTGTCGCGGCCGCTCCACTGCTGGAGCCGGCCCAGTTGATTTATTCGGCGAGCTGGTATCGCGACTACTGGAAAATGTGGGAGCGCCGGAACGACGTCCCGCTGCCCAATGAGATCGGCAAGCTCGAAAAGCAACTGGCCTCGACACAAGACGGGAACCTGGGTTATTCGGCGATCGACTTCTTGCGGCTGATGGGACCTCACCTTCGGTTTGTCGTGACGCGGCCTGGCCCCAGTGCTTATCGCGTTGCCGTGACCGATCGATTGCCGAACTTCGCAGCGGTCGTTGACTTGCGTGATGAGAACGCGTTTCGAGACAAAGTCCTGCCACCAATCCAGCGCATTCTGGGAGTCGTGGCCATCACACAGAAGATGATCTCGCAAAACACCCAATACAAATCGGCCGAGGTCACCGTCCTCAAGTTCACCGAGGACGCGGCGGCCGTCATGAATAGCGACCGGGTGCGCTACAACTTCGAACCGACCTACGCGATTACTCGCGGGCACCTGATTGTCGGGTCGACGGCGGCACTCGTACGCAACTTGATTGATGAACTGGACCGACTGCAGAGCGTGCCTGCGAACTCTTCATCGACGGCCCCCGGTCCGACAGAACGTCAAATCGTGAAGTTCGACGAATTGGCGGCACTCGTGGATGACGTCCACGGTCTGGCCGTTCGGAACGCAGTCTTGAACAACGGTCTGACAATTGCCGAAGCCGAACAGGAACTTGCCCTGTTGAAGCAACTTGTTGCGGCGTTAGGCGCGTTGCGAGTCGAGGCGGGATTCGATGAGCAGGGCTTTGGCTATCGCATCGAATTACCGGCAGTGCAGAAATAGACTTCGTTGAGATTATTACGAACTCAGATTGCACCACGGAGACACGGAGAACACTGAGGATTTTTTATACACTCTCCGTGAACTCCGTGTCTCCGTGGTGCAAATTCAAAGGCTCGATCTATGTCGACAGCAGAACAAGCATTGCGGCGCCTACGGCCTGATGTGGCGTGGACGTCCTACTTCCCCAATCCCAGCAATCTATGGGACGACGTGAAGGTCGCCCATCTGTGGCGTCGCGCTTCGGGTGGTGCGAGTGCTGAGCAAATTGAGCGCGGGCTGAAGACCACGCCGGCCGACTTGATCCGATCATTGCTGGACGGCGGGCTGGGGCAGGCGGCTTTCGAAGCGGAGATCGCGAAACTCCGCGAAGGGGTGCTCACCAGTAATGATCCGCAGCAGTTGAAGGGATTGTGGATCTATCGGATGCTGCATTCACCGCATCCGCTGCAGGAACGTCTGGCCCTGTTCTGGCACAACCATTTCGCCACATCCAATGCGAAAGTGAATGACCTGCGGTTGATGCAGCAGCAGAATGACACGCTGCGGCAACATGCACTGGGACATTTTGACGACTTGCTGCAGGCGATGACGCGCGATCCGGCCATGTTGATCTGGCTTGATTCTCAGTCCAATCGCAAAGGTCAGCCGAATGAAAACTACGGCCGCGAACTGTTCGAACTGTTCGGCCTGGGTGTCGGTCATTACACCGAACAGGATATCAAAGAGTCCTCGCGAGCCCTCACCGGCTGGTCGGTCCGTAACGGGAGGGCTCACTTTGATCCCCAACAGCACGACGCGGGCGAAAAGACGGTTCTTGGCGAGACCGGGAATTTTCACGCAGGGGATATCGTCCGCATCTGCCTGGCTCAACCGGCCTGTGCGGACTTCATCGTTCAAAAACTGTTTCGGTATCTGGTGAGTGAAACCGTCACTCTCGATCCAACTTACATCACCCCGCTGGCGGACGGTTTCCGCAGCCGGAACTATGACATTGGATGGCTGGTCGAACGGATGCTGTCCAGCTGGGTCTTCTTCTCGCCAGCGGCAATTGGGCAGCGGGTGAAGAGTCCCGTCGATTTTGTGGTGGGGACGGTGAAATCTCTGAACGGCGCGGTCAGTCCAATCAAGCTGGCCGAATTCTGCGATCAGTTGGGGCAGGGGCTGTTTTATCCCCCCAGCGTGAAGGGCTGGGAAGGGGGCGAACGGTGGATCAGTTCGACCGGCCTGCTGTTCCGGCAGAATCTCGCTTTCGAGTTGACTCGGGGCACAGGACTGGGTGGCCGATCGGATCCAGCCCGATTGCTGCCGGCGGGCGAACAGCTGACTGACGAGGCCATTGCCCGCTATTTCACTCACCTCTTCCATCAACAGATCGAAGAGGCGGTATTGCGGCAAATCACGGAACAGATTGCATCGGAACGAGGACGTTTACAACAGGAATTTCGCTCGGCACGTAGCGTGGAGGGAGCGTTGGCCCGCACGGCGGCACATCTGGCCTTGACAGTGCCTGAGTTTCAATTGGGATAAGTTTACGAATTTTTCGGGAACACTAATCTACGCTAATCTTCACTGATTAAGACCAGAGACGGCACGAGGAGATCTACTCGCAATCTTATCTTCGGGAATTTCAGATTAGTGTTAATTAGCGAAGATTAGTGTTCCAATATCTTATTATTTTCTTCATTCATCTCTGGTGAAGTCCCGACACTTTACTCGAAGGAACACAGCATGCATTTCTCTCGACGCGAATTCCTGGGGGTATCGATCGGTGCCGCGGCGCCAGGGATTTTTCAGGCGGCGGCTCTTGCCGCGCCAGGTAGTAACCAGCCGGGTGGCAAGCAGACGATTCTCGTCATCGTGCAGTTGGCGGGTGGCAATGACGGTCTCAATACCGTGATTCCGTTCCGTGATCCGGGATACGCTGCGGCACGAGCGGTCCTTAAGCCGGACTTGTCGCAGGTGCGGAAGATCAACGAGGACGTAGGCTTCTATCCTACGGCCGCGGGGTTCTCGGAATTGCTGCAGCAAAATCAGCTCGCTCTGCTGCAAGGGGTAGGTTATCCCCAGCCGAACCGATCGCATTTCGAATCGATGGATATCTGGCACAAGGCGACCGCTGCGACGACACAGACTTATGGTTGGCTGGGGCGAACGGCCCCGTTGCTCGGTACGGCGGGGACCGCGCTGCAGATTGGAACCGATCCTGCTCCGCTGTGTTTGAAGGGCCCGACTGGCCCGGCCCCTGCGCTCAATTCGCTGGCCGACTATCAGTTGAAGGTCGCCGAAAAGGGAGACGATCCGGCTAAGCGCAAGGTCATTGAACAACTGGCCGTCTCCACAAAAGAAACCGAAACGGGCAGCCTGCGTGATCTGTTGCGCAAGTCGGCTCTGCAGTCCTATCGTTCGGCAGCCAGTTTGCGACGCGTCAATCAGAGTTATGACACGCCGGTGAACTATCCGGCAAAGCCACTGGCCCGGCAATTGAAATTGATTGCTCAGTTGATTGATGCGGACGTTTCAGAACGAATTTATTTTACGTCGCTGGGGGGGTTCGATACGCACGCCGATCAACCCAAATCACACCCCGAACTGCTGGCAGAACTGTCGACGAGTCTCTCCGCCTTTCATGCCGATTTAAAACACCACGGACACGACCAGCGAGTGGTCGCACTGACGTTCTCGGAATTCGGCCGCCGCGTGCAAGAGAACGGATCCAAAGGGACCGACCATGGAGCTGCCGGACCCGTATTTCTGACCGGTGGCAAAGTCAAAGCCGGAGTCCACGGGGCTCATCCCAGCCTGACCGATCTCGACGATGGGGACCTGAAATTCCACACCGATTTCCGCAGTATCTATGCCACGCTGCTGGATGACTGGCTGGGAGTTTCGAGCCGCGAGATCCTCGGGGAGGCCTTTCCGAAACTGCCGGTTTGGTCTTAAAGGCAAGAAGATTTTTCAGCCACGGATTGACACAGATGAAACACGGATTGGGTCACCCTATGTGAAATCGTTCTGGCAATCGCTACGCTGATATTCAAAAGATTTTGGAACGCTAATCTTCACTGATCAACACTAATCCAGACATTTCAGATGGGGATCAATCACAAAGTTCCCGGTTCGTTATTGATCCCGTATTAATTAGTGTCGATTAGCCTAGATCAGTGTTCCAAAAAACTCCAATCCCTTTCAGTTCCGGACAACGGGCCAGCTTATTTTCGCCCGTCTTTATCCGTGTTTAATCTGTGTCAATCCGTGGCTAAAACTCTTCTTCCCTACTTCAAATAGTTCTGCCGATGCCGTGCAATTCGCTGCAGGGCGGGTTTGGGTGTGCCGGCGGAGTTGATCAGGCCGGCGAAGGGGAAGATGTGCGGTGACGCGTCGCTGAGATGGTTCCAGAAGACTCCGGTCACTGCGGGCTTGGCGATCAACAATGGCAGATAGAGGTCGATCCACTCGGCCTGGGCTTCTTCGGACCAGGGGTACTTCCAGTTCGAGGGTTCGACTTCCAGATCGCAATTGGCCAGCGGGTCGATGCCTGGTGCTGACGGGAACGCCAATGTCACGTGCAGTGGCAGGCCGAGAACGCTCCACATATCGATCATGCGGGAATAATCCAGCAAGTCTCGCGAAGCCGAGCCGCGCGGGGCATAGCCCACGGCGATTTCCAGGTTGATTCCTGACAACCCCAGGCCCGCGCGAATCAAACCGTCGGCGAACTGCATGGGCGAAAGGCGATGCTGCCCTCGAGCCTGATATTCGGCCCACGGTTGATCAATGCGGATAAACAACTGGGCTTCTTCGTCGACCTGACGGGCAATCTCGAGGGCCTTGGCCACTAGCCCCAAACGGTTCTCTTCGGTGATGGCCATGCCGCCACCGCTGTTCCCGCGAGCGGCGACCTCCCACATGCGAACTCGGCCTTGATAGCGGCGGATGGCCGTTTCCACGAAGTCGCACACGAAGCTCTGCAGGTTCCAGATATCACTTTCCCAACGGAGCAGCCAGTCGGGCATCCCTTGCGGCGCCAGATCGAGCAACGGGCCGCCGCGGACGACCAGGCGATTGTCTTCGCACCAGTCAACCTGGGCATCGAAGAGTTCCCAATGATATTCCCCTTCGACAGGTTCAATGTTCCGCCATTTGACTGATACGGCGCCTGTATTGAACGCGTCGAGATAGTGCGGCTGCCAGGGTCCATCTAGATCATTCGGCAGATAGGCCCCGACCAAAGTCGGGATCTGCGAATAACGCCGGTGGCGTACCGACAGACTTTGCTGGGCATACGATTGGGTCAGCAACTCGGCCGCTTGAAAAGCCCGCTGCAAGGCTTGATCGGCCAGCTCACTACAGAGTTTCAAATCGGATTGTGCCCCCACCGCTTTGGCGAACAGCGAGTGGGCTTCAGAACTCAGATTGGCATACCCCACCGGTGTCTGCATCCCGGCGGCGTCCCAGGCCGCAAGCTGGTTCCTAAGCTGCACGATCTTGCCGCGAGCCAACTCCAGCGGCAGCAGATACGGCGTCTGCCGTTCAGGCAACGACGCAGTGCTGACCATCGGTTTACCAAAACCGGCCACGGGCCAGGCGACATTCAGTTTACCGCTTTCAGAGACCTGCCGGCGGCACACCAGCAGATTGTCTTCGAATTCCACTCGCGTGGTATGCACCGATTGATCGAAACCAGAAATGTAGGCGCGATGAGCCTCGGGCCACGAATTCAAGAGCGAGGCCGGCTGGATCAGGAATCGCAGGACTCCCATAGTTGATTCCCAATCCGATCTCGTTCCAGCAGCAACAAAGAGGTCCGGGAATTGATTTTAGAGCGACCGAGTGCTGGTGGGAGTCGCCCTGACCAATTCTGAATAAATTATGCAAACCGATCATGCATTCCTGGTCAACGATACTAGCCGATAGCGCAAGCGAGTGCATTCCCTTGAACGATCGAAGCGATGCACTCGCTTGCGCTTCGGGCTAGTATTGCGGAGCGACCATAAAATGCCGCAATCCCATGATTCTAAGCGTCACCCCGTTGAGGTTCAAGAAGCGGGCGATATCATCACAGGATCGGCGGTTTTCGACAGAGTCGACGAGCTTGTGACCAAATGTATCCAAAAGCGGTACCGCTGTGAATCATGGCAGGGCGTCAGACCAGATGTCTGGCGAATTACCACCAAAACTTTGATCGTCGCGAATCTCCCTAGTGATTGAGTTTTATGTCTTCCAAGCCATTATTATCGACCGATTTCCCCGGCCTGACTCCGCGTCGGGGGAAGGTCCGTGATTTGTACGAATTCGGCGACCGTCTGCTGTTGATCGCGACCGACCGGATCAGTGCGTTCGACTGGGTCCTGCCCAGCGGAATCCCCGACAAGGGTCGCGTCCTCACGCAAATCAGCCAGTTCTGGTTCCAACGCCTGCACGTCCCCAATCATCTGCTCAGCATGGACGTCAACGAACTCCCGCTGCCCCCCGAGGTCAACCGCGAGGAATTGGCCGGCCGGAGCATGGTGGTCCGCCGTACCACGGTTTT
Organism: Planctomycetaceae bacterium; assembly: GCA_021732415.1. Taxonomy (GTDB): domain Bacteria; phylum Planctomycetota; class Planctomycetia; order Planctomycetales; family Planctomycetaceae; genus JAKFVC01. The sequence goes on along the minus strand of JAKFVC010000053.1, from coordinate 72,021 downwards.
TCCCGTGGAATGCGTCGTCCGCGGGTACCTTTCCGGTTCCGGCTGGAAGGAATATCAGGCCTCGGGCAAGGTCTGCGGCATCACTCTGCCAGCCGGATTGCGGGAAAGTGAAATGCTGCCCGAACCGATTTTTACGCCAGCCACCAAGGCGGAATCGGGACACGACATGAATATCTCGTTCGAGACCATGTGCGAGATCGTCGGCGCCGACACGGCCGAAACGCTACGAGCAATGAGCCTGCAGATCTACGACCAGGCCTCCGATTTTGCCCGGCTGCGAGGGATCATCATCGCCGATACGAAGTTCGAATTCGGCCACATTGGAGACCAGATTTACCTCATCGACGAGGTTCTCACCCCGGACAGTTCGCGGTTTTGGCCGGCGAATAAATACGCCCCCGGCCGCGGTCAGCCGTCCTTTGACAAGCAATTCGTCCGCGACTGGCTGGAGACCACCGGTTGGGACAAGAACAGCCCGCCACCCGAAATTCCCGACGAAATCGTCACCAAGACCCGCGAAAAATACATCGAAGCCTACGAAATCCTGACCGACGAAACCTTCCCGTGGCTGTGATCTGCAGTTTCGCAACCCCCGCCGCCTGTGTTACAAATTAAGCACGCCAAGGGGCGGGCGTACGATTTTTCGAAGGCCGCCAATTTCGAAAACTCGAATGCCCGACACCTGATCGACACTCCTACCTTTTGAAATCGCACTCCATGTTACGTTTGCTCACTGCCGGAGAATCCCACGGCAAGACCTTGTTGGCCATTCTGGATGGATTTCCCGCCGGTCTGAAGATTGATGCGCCGTCGATCAATGTCGAACTGAAGCGTCGTCAGGGGGGCTACGGTCGAGGGGGACGGCAGAAGCTGGAGGTCGATGAAGTCGACATTCAGACGGGGATCTGGCAAGGCACGACGCTCGGCAGCCCGATTACGCTGGCTGTCATCAACAGCGACTATAAGCTCGAACGGCTCAAGGAGATCGATCGCCCGCGTCCCGGTCACGGCGATCTCTCCGGCGCGATGAAGTACCTCGGTTCGGTGCGTGGGATTCTGGAACGCGCCAGTGCTCGTGAAACGGCCGTCCGGGTGGCGGCGGGAGCGCTGTCGCAGCAGTTGCTGGGCCTGTTCGGGATCACCGTGTTTGGATATGTCCTGGAACTCGAACAGATCAAGACGACCCCGCAGACGGGTACGTACGACCAACTGCGAGCCCTCCGTGATGCCAGCCCGATGTACACGCTGGACCCCGCGGCTGATACAGCCATTGTGGCCCGGGTCGATCAGGCCACTCAGGAGGGGGACACGCTGGGCGGCATTGTTGAAGTCCGCGTCGAGGGTTTGCCGTTTGGATTGGGCACGCACGCTCAATGGGACCGCAAACTGGACGGGTTGCTCGCGCAGGCCGTGATGAGCATTCAAGCCATCAAGGGTGTGGAAATTGGTCTCGGTTTCGAAGCGGCTCGGCGACCCGGGTCGAAGGTGCATGATCCGATTCAGTTTGATCCCGCTCATCAAGGTGACACCACGCTGGGTTATGTGCGGCCGACCAACAACGCGGGTGGACTGGAAGCGGGCATGACCAACGGACAGCCGCTGGTGATCCGTGCGGCGAAGAAGCCGATCAGCACTCTGCGAAAACCGCTCGATTCGATCAATCTGAAGACCAAGGAGACTGAAAACGCGGCGTACGAACGGAGCGATGTGTGTGCTCTCGCCGCGGCCAGTGTGATCGTGGAAAGCGTCGTCGCGCTGACGATCGCTCAGGCTTTCCTGGAAAAATTTGGAAATGATAGCGTGACCGAGATTCGGGCGCGATATGATGCGTATCTGGAACTCGCCCGGCAGCGATAGCAGTGTGTTTGCGATGGCAGGGCGAGGCTCCCGCCGAGCCTAGTACGACCGCAGGTCGGCGTCCGCCGGAGGCCCATTCGATGCCTCCGGCGGACGCCGAGCTATAGCTCGTGTTAGGCTCGGCGGGAGCCTCGCCCTCCCGAAAGTCGGGTGTCCGCTCAACGAACAGATCCCGACACCGAGAGTCGGGCCACCGAGGAGGGTCAAATGACATCACGCGCACCGACTCAAAATAGTTTCAGTTCCGCTCCTTCAGCAGGGAAGAAATCACTTTCCGACTCCAGCATTTCCATCATCAAGGCTCCGCCCGAACCCTTGATGGTGTGCATCGTCGACAATGAAGCGGCGATCCGTGATTCGCTGGCCTTTCTGATCGAATCAGAACAGATTCCGGTGGCCACTTATGCCTCCGCTCGAGAATTCCTCGACACGTGGGACATCACCCGCACCGGCTGCCTGGTGGTCGATATCCGCATGCCCGGGATGAGCGGCCTGGAATTGCAGATGGAGCTCACGAAGCGGAACATGAAGGTTCCGATGATCATTATCACCGGCTTCGGTGATGTGCAGTTGGCCGTCCAGGCAATGAAGCGCGGCGCGTTCGACTTCTTCGAGAAGCCCATCCATCACGAATTGCTGCTGGAACGACTCCATCAGGCCCTGGCTCAAGAAACGGCCGCCCGCCAGGAAACGGCCGAAAAGCAAGAGTTTCAGCGCCGCTACGACTTGCTGTCCCCCAAGGAACGTGAGGTCCTCGACCATGTGGTGGAAGGCGAGACCAGCCAGGAAATCGCCACGCTCCTCAAGTGTGCACCCAAGACGGTGGAAGTCCATCGGAGCAACATCTACACCAAGATGCGCTGCAAAAACATCGCGGTTATTGTGCGGATGATGATGCTGAAGCGGATCGCGGACTCAGGTAGCGAATGACTAATGTCTAAATCCTAATGTCTAAAAAGACGGAGAAATCAGCCGCTGGGCGCTAGCCCACGGCTTGGGGCAACATTCGACTCGATTTTCCAAACAAACCGGACGCTAACGCGTGTCGGCTGATTCTTCGCCAGACGACTTCGCATACCCATTTTTAGACATTAGTCATTAGACATTAGTCATTCCTCGCCCCAACTGCGGTTGTCTCCCAGCCCCCCTTGAGATACCATAACCCGTCTGACCAACTGGGGTTCTGTATAGAATCGATGGTCTTGATTGAGCGTCACAGGGAAGTGTCCAGAGATCAAGAATGGCTGAGTCTCGTCCTGCTGTTGAGTCGTCCGAGGTGTGGACAGTGGCCCGCATCCTGGATGCGACTACGCCCTATTTGAAGCAGCACGGCAGCGATACGCCTCGTCTGGACGCTCAGGTTTTGCTGGCCTTCGTGCGAAAATGCTCGCGTATTGAGCTCTACACGAACTTCAACACGCCGCTGACCGACGCCGAGCGCGCCCAGATGCGCGACTTGGTCAAACGCCGGTCCCAAGCCGAACCGGTGGCCTATCTGGTCGGACATCGCGAATTCTTCAGCCTGGACTTCAAGGTCACGAAGGACGTCCTGATCCCGCGACCGGATACCGAAACCCTGGTTCTCGAAGCACTGGAACGAGCCAAGACATTCGCCGCACCGCGGATTCTCGACCTGTGTACGGGATCGGGATGCGTGGTAGTGTCGCTGGCCGTCAGCCAGCCGACTGCCGTTTGCACCGCAACCGACATCAGTCCGGCGGCCCTGCAAATTGCCACAGACAATGCCCAAACACACAAAGTCGCCGACCGGATTACGTTCCATGAGGGGGATCTGTTCGCAGCCATCCCTCAAGACGCGCAGTTTGATTTGATCGTCAGCAATCCGCCGTATGTCCCCGAAGGTGAGATTGCCGAACTGGAAGCCGAAGTCCGCAATCATGAACCGCTCGGTGCGTTGAAAGCGGGAGCGGATGGCATGCTGTTTTTGAATCCGATTGTCGAGAAGGCCTCGCAGCATCTGGTCGCCGGAGGATGGATTGCGTTGGAAACGGGAATCGAACAGGCGCCACTCACTGCGAAAGCCTTGGAGGCCCGCAGCAATTTCACCGATGTGCGAATTGTGAAAGATGCCGGCGGGAGGCCGCGGGTCGTGCTGGCACAACGCAAAGCTAGCTGACAATGTAAAACCCACGCGACGGCGACTGGCCGTCAGGAGGTCCAAGGATGGACATGTTTGTGATTCAAGGGGGCTATCCCCTGTCCGGCCGAACCACCGTCAGCGGTGCAAAAAATGCAGCTTTGCCTATCATGGCGGCCTCGCTGCTGGCCGATGGGAAGACCACCCTGCAGGGAGTCCCCGATCTTGTTGATGTCGACACGCTCGCGCATTTGTTGCGGGCACTCGGCAGCCGGGTCGAACGGACCGAGTCCGGTGATCTGACGCTCGAGGTCCTCAACACGCGGCCCAACCTTGCTGACTATGAACTGGTACGCCGCATGCGAGCCAGTGTGTGCGTGCTCGGGCCGCTGCTGGCCCGTCGCGGCGCGGCCTGTGTGTCGCTGCCCGGTGGTTGCAACATCGGCGACCGGCCCATTGATTTGCATCTGAAGGGACTCAAGGCGCTGGGCGCATCGATTCGCGTCGAGCGAGGGTATGTCATTGCAGAAGCCCACCGGCTGCGCGGGGCCAACATCTACTTGGGTGGACCTTTCGGCAGCACCGTCACCGGCACGGCCAACGTCATGGCAGCCGCGACACTCGCCGAAGGCCGGACCACCATCGAAGCCGCGGCGTGCGAACCAGAAGTCGTGGACCTTGGCCACTATCTCAATACGATGGGAGCCCGGATCGTCGGGTTGGGAACTCCCTTCCTGCAAATTGACGGCGTCGAGCGTTTGCACGGCGTGCCGCACACCATCATTCCCGATCGCATCGAAGCCGCGACGTTGATGATCGCGGCCGCGATGACGCATGGCGAAGTGCGCATCGACAATGTGCGCGTCGATCACATGACGGCCATCATCGAAAAACTCCGCGAAATTGGCGTCACGATCGACGTGAATGGGACCTCGGTCCGCGTCACCACGTCTGGCAGACTGCGTTCCATCGACTGCATTGCGTTGCCATATCCCGGTGTGCCGACCGATGTGCAGGCCCAGTTGATGGCCTTGTTGACGTGTGCTTCCGGGATCAGCATTGTGACCGACAAGGTCTTTCCCGATCGCTTCATGCATTTGCCAGAACTGGTTCGTCTGGGAGCCCGCATCCGCCGTGAAGGCAACTGCGCGATTGTCAGCGGCGTCGGCGAATTGAGTGGTGCCAGTGTGATGGCGTCCGATCTGCGAGCCAGCGCGGCCCTGGTTCTGGCGGGACTCGCAGCGACGGGAGAATCGGTCATTCGCCGGATCTATCACCTGGACCGCGGTTACGATCAACTGGAGATCAAGCTGAATCAACTCGGAGCCCAGATCCATCGGATGGTGGACGAACCGCAAAACATGCCAGCCAGCCTGACGCTGAGCGTCTCGGACAAAGCCGAGGATACCTCAGATCCGACGCACGAACTGCGGGGCCCGACATGGTTGAAACGGATGGGGATTACGCCACGTACGGAGGCATGACGGATGCCGTGGGACGGGTCTCCAGGCCCGTCCGTCCCGCTCTCAGTGACTCAAAACGTCCCTGATCCAAACAAATGATGATCAAAGAGAAAAACGACTAAAAAGGGACCACGAATAACTCGAATCACACGAATGAGGAACATATCGGTCTCTCGGACACGGAGACGACAAAGGTCATTCATTCGTGTTATTGGTGTGATTCGTGGTCCCACCAATTTCCCCAAGCATGGGACGGACGGGCCTGGAGACCCGTCCCACGATACGCCACGGATCACTCCGGCTTCTCCGGCGAAATCCAAACGCGGTCGATGCGCGGTCCATCCATATCGACTACCTCAAAGCGCAGTCCCAGCCAATGGACCGATTCGCCGATCTTGGGGATGCGATCGAGGCGTGTCAGGATCAAACCGGCAATCGTGCTGAAGTTGCGGGGCGACAACAAATCCGGATGCCGCAAACGCAGCTTGTCGGCGACATCGTCGATCGTGACCTGGCCATCCACCAGCCACGTCTTGTCTTCGCGCTGCACCATCCGCTGGACGTCATCCGAGCGTGATTCCGATCGGATCTCGCCGACCAGTTCCGAAACGACGTCTTCCAGAGTCACCATCCCTGACGTGCCGCCAAATTCATCCAGCACGATCGCGATTTGATTATGCTGTTCCTGAAATCGCAGCAACAGCCGGTCGATCGGCATCGACTCGGGCACAAACAGGGCAGGGTGCAGCAACTTGCGCAGATCAATCGCCCACCCCATGTATTGTTGGCGGACGATATCCTTCAGATGGATATAACCAATGATCTGATCGAGGTTCTCCTCATAAATCGGCAAACGGGAAAAACCCGCCATCGCCAGCGCACCGAGGACTTCCTGGGGCGGCGTGTTGATGTCGAGTGCGTCCATTTCGACTCGCGGACGCATGATATTCTTCACCGACTTTTCACCGAGTCGTAATGCTTCCACCGCCAACTGTTGTTCGACCGGAGCCACCACGCCTTCTTCGGTCCCGGTGGCAATCAGATGTTGAATATCATCGATCGACACCGACTGTCTGGAGGCATTGTGACTTCCCAGGAGCCACAACACGGCGTCCGTGGACTTGGCCATGACAATGACCGCCGGCCGTGCCACGCGGGCCAGCACATGCATCGGCAGGGCCACAATCCCAGCCAATGTATTCGCATGCATGAGGGCCATGCGTTTGGGTACAAGCTCTCCCAGGACGGTGGAGAGATAGGTCATGCAGACAACAACAATTCCCAGCGCAATGCCTTCGCGATGGCTGGAAATCCACAGATTCGGAACATCCTTCAGGGCAGTTGCCAGGTAGCCCGCAATGCGAGCTCCACCGAATGCGGCCGCAAACGTGCCGATCAACGAAATTCCGACTTGGACCGTCGGCAGAAACCGATTCGGATCGGCGGCCAGCTCCAAAGCCAGCTTGGCACCATGATTTCCGGCGTCAGCCTGCTGCTGCAAGCGGCCCCGCCCGGCAGCGATGATGGCAATCTCGGCCCCGGCAAAAAAACCATTGGCCAGGATTAAGACCAAAATCACAAATAGCTCTGTCACGACGCTGTCCACGTTATCGCCTCCACACGCAGTAGGATAACGGAGGCCTGTCGTCGACGTAAGCAACACTCCACGAATTGAGGACCGTCTTAACCACGGCGCAGCACCAACTTCGTAATCTCTGGCAAACACCCATACCGCAACGGGTGTCGCCCCGAAAGACCCCGGCTGACGTGCAGCAATGTGGGAGATTCGAAATAGAGGCCCTCGGAGTAGTAGCACCCAAACCGGCTGGGACAGTACACCGGCCCAATGACTGGCAGGCGAATCTGCCCTCCGTGATTGTGACCTGACAGCATCAGATCGATGCCATCTCGGCGTGCCCGGGCCATGTTGTCGGGCGTGTGGCTGAGCAAGATCCGCAAGGCCGTCTCGGGGACATCTTCGTAGGTGGGTTGATGATCAATCCACGGAAATTCGGATCCCGTCAGGTGCATGACGTGCCCATCACGCTCAATCTGCCGGGCTGTTACCGAGATATCCTGCCAACCCAAGTCATTCATGGCCTGGCGAATGGCGTCCATGTCGAGATGCCAGTCGTGATTTCCTAGGATGTAGAACCGCCCCAACGGAGCCTGTAACCGGCCGAGAGTTGCCGGCAACCACGAGATCAATTCAATGTCGTCCAGCAGATCTCCAGTGAAACAGATCAGATCCGCCGACAGACCCTGGGCATGTTCGAGAACTCGTTCGAAGTACGGGCGACCCAATGAGCCGATGTAATGGGCGTCGCTGAAATGGAGGATCGACAACCCGTCCCAAGCCGCAGGCAATCGCGGGATGTTGACTTCCCGTTGCGTGATCTGCAGGCGAAAGACTTCATTCCCGGGGAGTTGCGTCATCCACTGATAGGGTCCATGCCCCACTGGTGGCCCGCCGAGTTCCTCCGCGATATCGCGCTGCTGGGTTTGAATCGTCAACTGTTGGACGGGTGTCCGGCGGCAGTGACGGCGGACGACGCTGCCCCAGAAGATCAGCGTGGAAACCGCACAGATCGCCGAAAAAATCCACCAACTGGGGTGCAGCTCGGACCAACTGCCGCCTCGCAATAGCCCGGGCGCAAACCAGCCCGGAACGACCAGCGTGACACAGGGAATCACCACCAGCAACAGATAGTGGATCTTGTGGCTGAGATGGATGCCCCATACAGCCAGCCGGCAGCCGTGCAAACGATTGACTATGGCAACTCCCAGGGCCGTGCTGCCATTGCAAATCATCAGCCACCAGAGGAGATACCACCACATCAATGAGGGCCCGAGTTAAGTTGTGATTTACCATCCACGGTGGATGAAACCGTGGGACGGGTCTCCAGGCCCGTCCGTCCCTTGCCTATAAAATTGGTTGGACCACGAATCACACAAATAACACGAATGAAAGACCTTTGTCGTCGCCTTGTCCGAGAGATTCAGCTGTTCCTCATTCGTGTGATTCGAGTTATTCGTGGTCGTCTTTTGGTTCGTTTTTCTTTTACATCATGATTTGTTTGTGGTTTTGGATCAGGGACGTTTTGAGCCCTCGTGAAGCTGGACGGACGGGCCTGGAGACCCGTCCCACGACACTCAAGCCGACCAGTCGACTCGACTAAACATCTCCAGCAGTTTCTCGCCGCGTACCGGATTGAGATGCTTGATATGCCCAATCCGCCCCAACACATGCTGTGCGAAGTCGGGACGCTGATCGTGATTTTGGGTACTCACCCCACGCAAAATGCAGTTGTGCAACAATGCCTTCACGCGATCGTATTCATCGCGATCAACATTCACCCGCGAGTTCACCACGACCCCGGTGACCTTCTGCTGCTGATTGTTCCTCAGGATCTGCCGTTTCCGCGGGTGCAGGCGGAACCGTTCGCTGGTGATGATCTTGCTCACCAGTTGTAGAAATGTCGGCAGACTATGCAGGAATTTCTGCGAGCCCGAAAACGTCAGATCGTCAGCGTACCGCGTGTATTGAGCTCGAAAGGTTCGCGACAATCCCGCCAACCGCAGGTCGAGCGAAAACGCCGACAAATTCGCCAGCGTCGGCGAGGTCGGCGCCCCTTGCGGCAGATGCCGGCCGCGATAGGCTCCCAGCAGGGCAATGTTGTCTTGCGGGACATCCAAGCCGGGTGGAATCGCAGCCGTCGTCAGCCCCGCCAGCCAGATCGCCGCTTCCCGGGAATATCCCAGACTGCGAAAGATGGCAACGACGCGCGAGTGACACACCGTCGTATAGAAATTCTCCAGGTCGAGCTTCACCACCACGCGTTTGCCGGTATGCGGCTGGGCATTGGTTACGATCGACCGCCGCATCACGAATCCATGACACGCCGAGTGTACCGGAATCAGATCCAGGATCTCGCGCAGAATCTTCTGCTGGACCGTTTTCAATAGCGTCTTGGGAGCCTCGATCAGGCGGTAGCCACCCTTGCGCTTCTTCAACCAGCGAAAGTGATAATGAGCACTCCGCGGATCAGCCGGCCGCTGACCTTCTTCGCAACGATGCACCAGCCAGGCGAGCTTCCCGACCGGAATACCGATCCACTCGGCGAGTTGTGCAGGATTCTGGAAGTCGGGCAGCCCCAACCGCGCCAGTCGCTCGTGATTTCCGTCGCGACTCAGATCCAGATACCCGCCCAGGACTCCCATTCGCGCGAACGGATAGGGGAGCTCTGGGACAGTGATTTCACTCAGACGGGTCCGTTCACACGAGGCCAGCCGCCGGCGTAACGGGACCAACCTGGCGTGGGACCTGGATCGTCGACCGCGAAACGTCTTCTTCGGCCGAGACTGCAGTTGGCGAGGCGACGCCGGGTACTTTCCACCGGTGGCAGGTGGGCCTGAGCGCCATCCAAAAAGTCCCAGTATGAAGTCGAATAGGCCCATCAGGTACTATGATCGCGAGGGGAGAGCAGTGGTTCGGAAAAGCGATATTCCTGCGTCTAAAACGATCGCCAAGGCACCACGCTGGTCAAACTGGGCATCTGCATGCAGAGAACGCGTTCTACCTTGTCGCGTCGCCTCTCGCAATGGATCGGTCACCTGGCTCGAATGCCAGGGACGCTCGGAACGTCACCCATCCACGACGTTCCGTACGTCTCAGCGAGTGAGCAACGCTAAGACGTGTCGAGAATTCCGATGTTTTTTTATACAATTTGAATTTGCCGCCTCGAGAGAAACGTCAGACAGTGTGTCATCCTCGTCTGACACACGCGACCGACCGCATCTCGAAATATTGGCCAGCGGGCCGCACAACTCACTCCTGTGCCGAATGGTCGGCTCGGCATTGAACTGCCGAGATGACCATTCACGCTGCGAAAGTCGAACAATGGTTCCTCTGCGGGGTAACCCCGCAGCCGTTCGGATAGGTCTTGTGGACCCAGGCGAACAAAGCTTGTGCGACCCACTGGCCAAGTTGTGCTATGTTACCCAACCCAACGGGGTGGTCAATGCGGAATGCATCGTGGGACGGGTCTCCAGGCCCGTCCGTCCCTTGCCTATTGAAATCGGTTAGACCACGAATCACACAAATAACACGAATGAAAGACCTTTGCCTTCGCCATGTCCAAGAGATCCAACTCATCCTTATTCGTGTGATTCGAGTGATTCGTGGTCCTCTTTTTGGTCGTTTTTCTCTTAGCTCATAACTCGTTTTGGGTTTTGGATCAGGTACGTTTTGAGTCATGGTAAAACTGGACGGACGGGCCTGGAGACCCGTCCCACAAGACATTCTTCGAGATTCTCCGTAGATCCAACTCCAGTCTGCGTTAAAATAGAATGTCAAACTTACTGCCAGAAATACCTCCCGGTGCTTTTATGTTCCCGCACGTTCCGTCTGAATTGCTCACTCGTCGCCAGGCCCTCACACGATCGGGCATGGGTTTCGGTGCCTTGGCACTGGGGCAACTGTTGAACGAAGCCCAGGCGGCGCCGACGTTGGTCGATCCGATCCATCCGCTGGCAGCTCGCCCACCCCAATTTCCCGCGAAGGCCAAACGCGTCATCCACCTGTTCATGAACGGCGGCCCCTCGCACCTTGATACGTTCGACCCCAAACCCCGACTGACCGAATTTGCCGGCAAGGAACTCCCCGTCCCTAACCTGCCCACCGAACGCAAAACGGGGGCTGCGTTTGCCTCGCCATTCAAATTCCAGAAGTACGGCCAGAGCGGGATCGAAGTCAGCGAACTGTTTGAGAAGACGGCCGAATCGATTGACGACATCTGCGTGATCCGCGGCATGCACGCCGACGTCCCCAATCACGAACCCTCGCTGTTGCTGATGAACTGCGGAGAAGCCCGCGCCGTCCGCCCCAGTTTTGGCTCATGGATGACGTACGGCCTCGGGACCGAAAACCAGAATCTGCCCGCCTTCATCGCCATGTGTCCGGGCGGCTATCCGATTCAAGAATCGCAGAACTGGCAGTCGGGCTTCCTGCCGGGGATCTACCAGGGAACCTACATCGACACCAAGCACACGGCGATCGAAAAGCTGATCGAACACATCGAAAACAAGCGCGTCACCAATGGCCAACAGCGACAACAACTCGATCTGTTGCGGCAACTCAATCAGCAGTACCAAGCTGACCGCCAGAACGAAGCCCAACTGGAATCGCGCATCCAGTCCTTCGAACTCGCCTACCGCATGCAACAGGAAGCGGCCGAAGCCTTCGACATCAGCCGCGAGCCCAAGCACATCCAGGAAATGTACGGTTCAGGCACCCAGGCCCGGCAAATTCTGATCGCCCGCCGACTCATCGAACGGGGCGTGCGGTTCGTTCAAGTCTGGCATGGAGAAGGCCAGCCCTGGGACAGCCATGACGACATCGAAGTCAACCACCGCCGCCTGGCCAAGGAATGCGACCAGGCGATCGGCGCCTTAATCAAAGACCTCAAACAACGTGGCTTGCTTGACGAGACGTTGATCATCTGGGGCGGCGAATTCGGTCGCACCCCGACAGTCGAATTGCCGAAGAAGGGTTCCAACGCGGGCAAGATCAACGGCCGCGACCACAACCATCACGGGTTTACGATGTGGCTCGCCGGTGGCGGAGTCCGCGGCGGCTACGTCCACGGAGCTACCGACGAATTCGGCTTCCGCGCCGTCGAAAACAAAGTCCACGTTCACGACCTGCACGCGACGCTATTGCAGCTACTCGGCTTCGATCACGAGAAATTCACCTACCGCTACGCGGGGCGAGATTTCAGGTTTACCGACGTGCATGGAACTGTCGTCAAGGAGCTGATCGGTTAGCGACCTGTTTCAATAAAAAAAGAATTTAGCCACAAAAGGACACAGAAGAAACACAGAAAAGAAGAGGTGAAATAGCATCCCTTTCTGTGTTTCTTCTGTGTCCTTCTGTGGCTAATCCCTTTCTTCTCGATCCTCACCCATGCAGCAAGCCCAGGATCCCCAACCCGTAGAACGTATATTCGACGTCTGCGGCTTCATCCCAACTCGCTCCGCGAAAGCCTCCCGTGGGGAACTCCAGGCTGTTCGCAAAGGCCTCGACTTGGACTCGATCGTACAAATCGTCGAATCCCAAATCCTGAGCCGTCAGCAGCCCGGTGAAGGTCGACAATCCATCCGCGAACGGAATCCGCGAGTTGGCCAGAAAGCCCCCCTCAGCACTGCGAACTTCCTTCAAGAAGGCATGCACATCTTCGCGAACTTGTTCGTCCAACCCACCGAGAATCGTGAGGATCGCCGCCCCCGCCGCAGTGGGATTGGTGCCGCTACGTTTCATCGGAGCAATCTCGACGAAGCCCCCATCATCCCGCTGCCGGTCAAACACGAACTGCAACAACTTGCGAGGCTGGGGCAGGGGACGGCCAATCAACTCATAGCACAGCACCACCAGGAACGAGTGATACATGCTGCCAGCCGCGCCTTCTTCGGTCTTGCGATAGCCACCATCCGCAGCCCGAAAAGCCTCCAGCATTTCCGCCAACCGGTCAGGCCAGTTTTCGGCCGTATCGCTGAGAATATCCTCACCGCCAGACGCCTGCACGACAAGCGCCGAATACAGCCAGCTCAGCAAGTCAATCACCGTCAACTGCCGCCGGATCTGCTGCTTCAAATAACCAGCCACCCGTCCGGCAACATCCAGATCCAACCCACCCAGCACAGCCATGCCTCGCACGGCGAACCCGGTATAGTAGAGATCCGAACCCGGCTCGCGCCCCGCAAATCCCCCATCCGGCATCAACCGCGACAGTAAAAACCGACGATGGACATCGCGACGCTCAGGCGAGAGACATTTTTGAAGTCCCTCACCCACTCGTCGAGCCAACCGCATTAAATAGGGATCTGCAGCTTGCATAGCGAGACTCAAAGGACAGCCCGGGGTCGGGTCTACGATTTTTCGAAATTGGCGGCCAGAAATCGACACCACCGAACCGACACGATTCCGCCAATTCCCAAAATCGTGGCCCCGCCCCCTGATTTCAGCGAGGAGCAGAAAATTGGGAACACTAATCCACGCTAATCAACACTAATTAAGAAAGAAAACAATTCTTGAGCAAATCCGTGAAGACCTCAACTCCGTCCATTCTTGATTAGTGGAGATTAGCGAAGATTAGTGCTCAAAATCTCTCCATTTTATTTTCTATCACTAGGGATAAAAAGCCGAGGTCGGGGCCACGACTTTTGGAAATTGGCCGGAGCAAGTTGATTGGACAATGTGACTCGCTGAACCGCCACTTTCGAAAAATCGTAGCCCCGCCCCCTTAACCGTTACGCCGGAACCTTCGCAGCGTCCGCCGCCTTCCGTTCGGCGATCATCTTCACGACCGTCTGAATGGCATCGGCCACCGGCACCTTGGTCGCCTCAGCATCCGTGCGCCATTTCACTTCGATGACTCCGTCCTTCAAGCCCTTGCCCCCGATGATCACGCGGAGCGGAATGCCAATCAAATCAGCATCCTTAAACTTAAAGCCCGGCCGAGCATCCCGGTCATCCACCAGGACATCAATCCCTGCCGCCTGCAGTTCGCCGTAGAACCTATCCGAGAGCTGAGTCGTTTCGGCTTCAGCGATATTCAACGGAATGAGCAACACTTCGTACGGCGCGACCGCTAACGGCCAGATCAACCCGTTCGCGTCATGCTGAGTTTCCGCCAGACCCGCGATGATCCGATTCACACCGATGCCATAGCACCCCATGATCATCGGATGCCGTTCCTCTTTCTCATCGACGAACTCGGCACCCAACGCCACGCTGTACTTGGTCCCCAGCTTGAAGACGTGACCGACTTCAATGCCATGCACAATCTGCAGCGTACCATCACTACGAGGACACGGATCGCCCTCCTGAGCATTCCGCAGATCATAGGTCGTCGTCAGTTGATAATCGCGCCCGACATTGACTCCAGTCAGGTGATGATCGAGTTCATTCGCACCAGTCACGGCGTCCTTAATGAGGGGCACGTCGTGATCAGCGATGATCTCGCACTTGATCCCCACCGGCCCGGCAAACCCCGTGGGAGCTCCCGTTACCTTTTCAATGGTCGCATTGTCCGCCAGTTCAATCACCTTCGCGCTCAAGGCCCGGCGAATCTTATTTTCATTGGCATCATGATCACCACGAATCAGCACGGCCACCGGACGATCGTCCGCCTTGAAAATCAACGTCTTGACGAGCTGCGTCGGCGCAACCTTCAAGAACTTCGCCACCGCTTCGATGCTGGTCGCGCGGGGAGTATGCACCTTCTGCAACGCCGCAGGATTCTCCGCAGTCACGATCGGTGCGGCCTTACGCCCAGTCTCCGCACGCTCCAGATTCGCCGCGTAAGCACCGGTCGTCGAACGCACGACTTGATCCTCACCGTTGGCGGCTGGAATCATAAACTCATGCGATGCATCACCACCGATCGGACCACTCTCGGCCTCAACGGGAAGTGCTTCCAAGCCACAACGAGCAAAGATCCGCACATAAGCGTGATACATCCGCTTATAAACTTCGTCGAGCTGCTCGATCGTCGCACCAAAGCTGTACGCATCCTTCATCAGGAATTCGCTCGTGCGCAGCACACCAAACCGCGGACGCTCTTCATTCCGGAACTTGGTTTGAATCTGATACACGGTCAAAGGCAACTGGCGGTACGAACTGATATGCCGACCAATCAGATCGGTGACGACTTCCTCATGAGTCGGCCCGAGCGCCATATGAATCTTGCGATCCCCGCGCTGCAGGTGGAAGTTAATCAGCACATTGCCAAACGCCGACTTGCGACCAGTCCGTTCAAACAGGTCAATCGGCTGCAACGCCGGCATGAACAACTCCACGGCCCCGGCCTTGTCCATTTCATTCCGGACAATGGCCTCCGCCTTGCGCAGCGCCCGATACCCCAGCGGCAAATAGGTGTAAGCGCCGGCCATCAACTGGCGAATCAGTCCCGCCCGCAGCATCAACTGATGGCTGGGAATCTCGGCATCCGAGGGGATTTCCTTCATCGTGGGGATAAACGTCTGAGACCAGCGCACGGCAATTTCCTTCCAACACCAGATTTTCGAGATACAGGCGCGAGAGCCTTCCAGACCATCGCGCGGCGGATTCTAACAGAATGGAATCCTCAGGGCCAACTTCGATAGAGACACTCCGCCGATCGACAGAGTTCAACCCACGGGCCTTGAAAGCCGTCATTCCACGAACAAGTTAGATCCACAGATTTCGCAGAGCACGCAGAGGGGTCGGGCGTTCAAACTTCAAAATTGGCCCAGATCGACTCTGAATACCAAGCCAATGTGCGGCCAATTTTGAAATTTGAAGGCCCGACCCCAAACTCACGACGTTGATTCGCCCCTACCCCTTGATTTCAAAAATCGCTTCCACTTCCACGGCAGCCCCTGTGGGCAGCGCGGCAAAACCCAGCGCACTCCGCGCGTGGTAGCCATCGGTCTCCTTCCCGAAGATCTTGTGCAACAGGTCCGAGGCACCATTAATCACCAGATGCTGGTCGGTAAACTCTAATGTCGAGTTCACACACCCCAGTAACTTGATCACCCGCAAGCCATCCAGACTCCCATGCCGAGCATGCACTGAGCGCAGAATCTTCACCGCGCAGTCCTTGGCGGCTTCATAGCCTTGTTCGACGGTCAAACCGGCTCCCAACTTGCCCTTCAAATCGCTGACATGCCCCGACGTCATCAGCAAATTGCCCGTCTTGGCGCACAAGTTGAGATACCCCGCAGCCTGCTCAGGAAACGTCAGACCCAGTTCTTTCGCTCGTTCTTCGGCACTCATGTTGGCTTCCCCCATTGGTGGTTTGATTGGAATCTGCAATCGGCGCCCCGTCAGGATGCCAGATCCCGCGAGCGACTGCAAATGCTCCCGATGCCTATAATTGGTACGAGCCATTATTTGGCGAGTCGCTGATCGCTTCACGGTGAGTAGCGTCCGTAGCCCCAGGTTGGATTGTGAATTAAACCCGCTGTCGTAATTCCACCCGCCTGCTGCCATCGCTACTGAGCGCGGAGCGATCTTCGACACTCCCCTCACAATCGGCTCGCATATGAAAGCCGTCTTAAAGTCGCAGCTCCGAGGGGGAAGAAACACCCGTTCACGTAGACTTTGGCCGCGCATTCCTGCATCATGGCTGAATCAGCTCCGATTGGCTCTCGATCGGAAGTCGTAGGTACTCGTTTTTCTATTTCCAACTCCACCCAGCTGGAACCCACACAACAGTGCGGGTGAAGGCTGGGTGTACGGCGTGATCCGTTCGTTGTTTTTGGTTGACTTGCCGTCATTACGACACACGACGGCTTTGATTTTTCCGCGAGAGGAGTAAGCACGATGGCTGGCGATTGGGTTCAACAGCTCATCAAGAAGGGCCTCATCAGTAAGGATCAAGCTCAGGAAGCCAAAGAGCTTGCGTCGAGCCTCGGGATCAAGATCGAGGACGCCCTGCTGCGGCTGGAGTACGTGACCGCCGACCAGATTGGCCAGGCGCAGGCGGCCCAGATGGGCTATCAATATATCAATCTCGAAGAAGTCGAAATTTCCCAGGCCGCCGTGCAACTGCTGCCCGAGTCGGTCGCCCGCGAAAATATGGTCTGCCCGGTCTCCGTCGAGGACGACAAACTGACCGTCGCCATTGCCGACGCCATGAACTACGACGTGCTTGACAAATTGCGATTCCTGTTGAACCAGGAGATCGGAGTCGTCCTCGCATCGAAAGAGGCCATCCTCTCCTCTATTAATAGGAACTACGGCGCCAGCGAAACGGAATCGGTCGACTCGATCCTGAACGAATTCACTGAAACGGCCATCGACTTCACCGCCACCGAAGCCGAAATGGCCAGCACGGCCTCTAACCAAGACGACGAGTCTGCTCCCGTCATCCGACTCTGTAATCTGATCATTACGGAAGCCGTGAACCTCCGCGCCAGCGACATCCACGTCGAACCCTTCGAAAACCGCGTCCGCATTCGGTACCGGATCGATGGTGTGTTGATCGAGCGCGACAGCCCTCCGCGGCGCCTGCTTGCGGCATTAACCTCCCGTTTCAAGATCATGTCGGGAATCGACATCTCTGAAAAGCGGCGGCCTCAGGACGGTCGTATCAAGACGACGGTTGGAGGCAAAGACCTCGACTTGCGCGTGAGTCTGCTCCCCAGCGTCCACGGCCAATCGATCGTCATGCGTATTCTCAGCCGTGACAACATCAAGGTTGGTATCCGCAACTTGGGCTTCGGCGAAGAGAACTACCGCCGCTTCCAAAATATCATTCGACGTCCGAACGGAATCTTTCTGGTGACAGGCCCGACCGGTTCGGGCAAGACGACGACACTTTACAGTGCGCTGGGCGAACTCAATCGTCCCGACCGGAAAATCATCACCGCAGAAGACCCGGTCGAATACTACCTCCCCGGAATCAACCAGGTTCAGGTCCGCGCCAATATCGGGCTGAACTTCGCCCGCATCATCCGTGCGATGTTGCGACAAGCTCCCAACGTCATCTTGGTCGGGGAAATCCGCGATCACGAGACTGCCGAGATGGCAATTCAGGCCTCACTTACAGGACACTTGGTTTTCAGCACACTTCATACAAACGATGCGCCCAGTTCTGTGACACGCCTCATCGATATGGGCGTACAGCCATTCCTGGTGGCGTCCAGCGTCATGGCAATCATGGCACAGCGTCTTGTTCGCAAGAATTGCCCGAAGTGTCAGCAGCCGTACAAGCCCGACCCGGGCGAAATGCAATCACTGGAGATCACCCAGGAACAGATCGCGACGGCCAATTTCATGCGCGGCGTGGGGTGTTCACACTGCCAGCAAACCGGCTGCCGAGGCAGAACAGCTGTTTACGAACTGATGATGATGAATGGCACCATGCGGGAGATGACTTTCCGCAGTGAGCCGGCTCAGAACATCCGCCGCCAAGCCAAATTGTTCGGCATGAAAACGATCGTCGAAGATGCGACAATGCGTGCCCTGCAAGGGATTACGAATTTGACCGAGGTCTTCAAACTGTTCCAGGGCGGTCACTGATCGCCGTGTCAATGGCCAATTATTGAGTCGCCGTTCCAATTGAAACTTTGGATTTCCCCAGCGCCCTATTTTGGCGACATTCCGAGCCCTCAGCATCTAATATCACGTAGCCGTTCAAAGCGTCGAGACGTACGGTTTTGCAGCAATGGTGACTCGAGGGTGCAATTTCGCAACACCGAAGACGTATCCTCAAATTGACAGGGCCACGAGGTATTCACCTCGACCCTTCGGGATTATTCAGGAATCATGAACAACTCCTGATTGATTCCCATTTCGAATGCCAAACAGAATATTTTTGGGTCTGAGTCCGCGTGGCGGGATAATTGAAGCATCAACAGCCCGTGATTTCCCGTTCTGGGACAGTTGCGGTTCTTCATAATCTGCGATTACGGTTCCACGCGAAACTCAGACAGAAAGTCGATGTCGACGAAGTGCCCCTGACCTCTCACATCTGCCGGTGGTCGTCCAATGCCCAAGTTTGGGCTGATCACCGCCATCCTGTCCCACACAGCGTGCAAGGAGCCTAATCGTGGCCGGTGCCGTTCAGATTGACAAATTGCTGCAGACCGTCATCAGCCAGAAGGCGAGCGATCTGCATATCACCAGCGGTCAACCACCCGTGCTCCGAGCCGGTGGTCACATGGTCCGCCTGGAAACCAAATCACTCGAAGCCGAAGACTGCGTCGGCTTGATGAAGAGTATCACCCCCGAACGCAATCAGCAGGAACTGCAAGAGCGTGGGGGGACAGACTTTGGGTTCGCATTTGGCGAGCTCGCCCGGTTTCGCGTGGCCGTGTTCAAGCAACGTGGCCATATCGGCATGGTGCTGCGGCGAATTCCGAACGAGTTCCTCACCTTTGAACAACTGGGGTTACCGACCGTCGTCGCCGAGCTCATCACTCGGCCCCGTGGTCTGTTCCTCGTGACGGGTCCGACGGGATCAGGCAAGACGACCAGTCTCGCCAGCATGATCAACTATTTGAACCATCACTGCGACCATCACATTATTACGCTCGAAGACCCCATCGAGTATTACCATAAACATGTCATGTGCACGGTCAACCAGCGAGAAATCGGCGTCGATGTGCCCGACTTCCCGGAAGCTCTGCGACGTGCGTTGCGTATGGATCCCGACATCATTCTCGTCGGTGAAATGCGTGACTTGGACACGATTCAAGCCGCCATCACTGCCGCCGAAACGGGCCACGTGGTGTTCGGGACCCTGCATACAACCGGTGCCCAGGGTACCGTTAATCGTATCATCGACGTATTTCCAACCAGCCAGCAGGAACAGATTCGAACCCAGTTGTCGACGGCCATCATTGGGATCCTCAGTCAGGCCCTCCTGGCTCGCAAGCCCAAGGGCATGGTTGCCGCCTACGAGATGCTCGTGGTGACCTCGGCCATCGCCAACTTGATTCGTGAAAACAAAACGTACCGTATTAATTCGTCGATCCAGACCGGCCGGAAGTACGGCATGCAACTGCTGGATGACGCACTCTTTAACTTGTGGAAGACGGGGCTCTGCGAAGAGCGTGACGTGATCGTCCGCTCCAACGGACCCGCCGAATTGCGAAACAAAATCACCCTCGCGAAGAAGGGTCTCTTGAAGGATGACGAGGACGAAGACGGAGACGAGGAAGAATAGCTGGTAGCGGAATCTCGTCAGAGTTCCGCAGGATTCGTAGCGGAATCTCGTCAGAGTTCCGCCTAAGTCTCTCGGCTCACTGCCGCGACAACAAACTTGGCACAACGGCCGGCAAATCAATCTTCTCAGCTTCAATCCGAAATACTCTCAAGAGGAAAGCAATCAGTCATGGCCTCACGTCGCCTCGGACAAATCCTGGTAGACCTCGGATATCTCACAGAAGATCAACTGTGGGATGTGCTCGAGCAACAAAAGCAAAGCCCCGGTGAAGTCATCGGTCGCGTTGCCGTCCGCCTGGGTTTGGTGAACGAGGCCCAGATCTCCGAAGCCCTGGCCGAACAATGGGGCATGCAGGTCGTCAACCTGCCCGAAACCAACGTTCCTGCCAAGGTCCTGGAACTCGTCCCCGAGACGATGGCCAGTCTCTATAAGATTATGCCCATCGCCCTGAAGGACAACGTCCTGACCGTTGCGATGGCCGACCCCCAGAACATCGCGGCTCTCGACGATCTGCGAAACTTCCTGGGTTACGATGTCCGCGGTGCCGTCTCCAACGAGATGCACGTCACCCAGGCCATCGAACGTTATTACGCAGACCGGCAAGAAAGCATCGAGGACGTCCTCAGCGACATCGAAGACCAGATGGGCGAAGAGCAGGCCCGCTCCGGCGGCTTCGACCTGACCAGTCAGGAAGAACTCGCCGACGCCGCTCCGATCCGCAAGTTGCTCAACATGGTGCTGCTGCTCGCCATCCGCGACCAGGCCAGCGACATCCACCTCGAACCGTTCGAAGACGAATTCAAGATCCGCGTGAAGGCTGACGGCGTCCTCTATGAAATGGTCCCGCCGCCCCGCCATCTCGCCAATGCCATCGTGACCCGCGTCAAGGTTATGGCGGAACTCGACATCGCCGAGCGTCGCCTCCCTCAGGACGGCCGTATTGAATTGAACGTCGGCGGCAACTCGGTCGACTTGCGAGTCAGCGTGCTGCCCACCATGTTCGGCGAAGCGGTCGTTATGCGAGTCCTCGACCGGACTGTCGTGCAGCTCGACTTGAACAAGATCGGCATGGACGCCAACACGCTCAGCCGCTTCCGCCAGATGATTCGCCGTCCCAACGGCATCGTCCTGGTAACGGGCCCCACGGGTTCCGGCAAGACGACGACGTTGTACTCAGCGTTGAACGAACTTAACGACATCGAAACCAAGATCATCACGACCGAAGACCCGGTCGAATACGAAATTGAAGGCCTGATCCAAATCCCGGTCAATCCGGACATCGAAGTCACGTTCGCCACGGTCCTCCGCGGTATCCTGCGACACGACCCGGACACGATCCTCATCGGTGAGATCCGCGACTTCGAGACTGCCGAAATTGCTGTGCAAAGTGCTCTGACGGGACACCTCGTCTTCAGCACGCTGCACACGAACGACGCCCCCAGCGCCGTGACTCGCCTGCGAGACATGGGCATCCAGCCGTTCTTGCTCACAGCCACGTTGGAAGCCATCCTGGCCCAGCGACTGGTCCGCAAGATTTGTGCTGAATGCCGTACGCAGTTCGAACCCAGCGATGAGCTGCTGATGGAACTGCAACTGCCGGTGGCTCAGGCTCGTAAATACAAGTTTTACTATGGCCGCGGCTGCCAGCGGTGTAACAACACCGGCTACAAGGGTCGCTGTGGAGTATACGAATTACTGGACGTCACCGACGACATCCGCGACATGGTCGTCTCAAACGCCCCGATCGACGAAATGCGACATCTGGCTCGTTCGCAAGGCATGACAACCCTGCGTGAAGCCGGCCTGAAACTGATCTTCGACGGCGCCACAACCATCGACGAAATCGTAAGAGAAACAGTGACTGAAGAATAAACCCCCGTGGCAGACGCTGCCAGCGTCTGCGTCAAAAGTTTACAGACACCCCGACGCTAGCAGCGTCGGCCACGGGCCAGCAACTGACAACTGACAAACCCCACGGGCTACTTGATCACAGACGGAGTCTGGCCATGCCAACATTCCAGTACGAAGCGATGGACAACACGGGGACCGAGGTCAAGGACACGATTGATGCGCCGTCCGAAGCCGAAGCCCAAACGATGATCAAGTCCAAGGGCTTCTACGTCACAAAAATCTCCGAGAAGGGGACCAAGAAAGCCGGCGCCAAAGGCAAGGGTGGCGGTGCGAAAGCCGCGGCTCCTGCCAAGAAGAAAGCCGGCCCGCGGAAAAAGTCCACATTCTCGTTCGGCAGTGTCTCGCAGAAGAAGCTCTGTACGTTTACACGTCAGTTGTCGACTCTGCAGGACGCCGGCCTGCCCATTCTCCGCAGCCTGAGAATCCTCGAAGGCCAGTCGAAGCCGGGCATCCTGAAGAACTCGCTGGCGGGCGTCATTGAAGACGTCGAATCGGGTAACACCCTGTCCGAAGCCATGGCCAAGCAGCCCAAATGTTTCGACGGCCTGTACGTCAACATGGTGAAGGCCGGTGAGGCTGGTGGTGCTCTGGAAGTCATCCTCCAGCGTCTCGCCGAATTCAAAGAACGAGCCCAAAGCTTAAAGCGTAAAGTTCAAGGGGCCATGATCTATCCGTGTGCGGTCGTGTCGGTCGCCACGTTGATCGTCGGTTTCATTATGTATTACATCATTCCGAAGTTTAAGAAAATCTTCCTCGACTTCGGCACCGAGCTCCCCTCCATGACAATTTGGCTGATCTTCATCAGCGATATGGTCGTGCGGTACTTCTACCTGGCCCCGGCCATTCCGTTCGCGTTCTACTTATTAATTAAACTGATAAGAAAGAACAAAACAGGCGCCTTTATCATCGACTGGATCGCACTGCGCATCCCGTTAATGGGCAAGATTATCGAGAAGACTATTATCGCCAGAACGTCCAGAACCTTAGGCACGCTGATCGCCTCCGGCGTACCGATTTTGGAGGGTCTCATCATCGCCCGCGACACCGCAGGGAATGCGGTATTTATTCGAGCTTTTCAGAACGTCTATAACGCAATTCGCGAAGGTGAGTCGATGGCCGTCCCTCTGAAGGAGGCCCGCATCTGCGACGACATGGTGGTTAACATGGTCGACGTAGGTGAAGAGACAGGTGCTCTCGACACCATGTTGTACAAGATCGCCGACGTCTATGACGAAGAGGTCTCGGTACTGGTGGATGGTCTGGTGAGCATGCTGGAACCGTTGATGGTCGTGGCCCTGGGCTTGATCGTGGGCTTCATCGTCATCGCGTTGTTCATGCCGCTGATCAAGCTGCTGAACGACTTGTCGTAAACAGTTTTCGTCGCGGTTCGCCACTCGAACCAACGCATCCACAACAGGCCAAACATCGAGGCCGGTCAAATCTAAGGAGTAGCGGAATCTCGTAAGAGTTCCGCACCTTCAGGGATAACTCGGCGGAACTCTCACGAGATTCCGCTACCCGAGCCTCGATCCCCAGCCCAAAGTGTGTCTGCAGAACGACAACATAGCGGAATTCACCAAGCAGTCTGATTCAAGGTAGCCCGATTCTCCAGAATCGAGCAGCCCCAAACCTCGCCCCAGGTTTGAGCCCCGGTCCAGGAATTTGAAAGAATCTCGGAGAGAGAATCATGCGACGCATCTCAGCAGATGATTTTGCAAGACGAAAGAACGCGGCCCTCCGACAAGCTTTTACGCTCGTCGAGTTGATGATTGCAATCGCAATTATCGCAATCTTGATGGGACTTTTGTTGCCCGCCGTTACGTCAGCATTCCGTAGTGCTCGCGTTGCACAGGTCGTTACTGAGATTCGGGGGCTGGAGGCAGCGATCGCCCAGTTTAAGAATGTCTATGGAGTTGAGCCGCCGAGCCGTATTCGCCTATATGAGACTGCGAGTGGATCACCGAGCTGGTCTACTCATTCCGGCACATTCCTCGAACCCGTAACGGGGGCAACTGTTTCAAACGATGCCGAAAGGGTTCGCAGCCTAGCCTTCGTCAATCGCATGTGGCCGAATTACGATTTCAGCATCAATCGAGATATCGACGGCGACGGCTCAACAAGTGGTTTTGTTTCACTAACGGGCGCGGAATGCTTGGTGTTCTTTCTTGGTGGCCGACCAATCGCGGGACCTAACGGAGCCTATGCGATGACAGGCTTCTCAAAAAACCCGTCGAACCCATTGTTAGCTGCGGCGGGAAATGAATCCCGTGAAGGCCCCTTCTTCGAATTCAAACCGAGTCGTCTCAGGCAATCTCCGAGCACGACAATTGCAGGTATTCTCGTCTATATGGATCCCCTGCCGAGCCAGACCAGCCCCTACACATATGCATCGAGTTCGGATGGTCGCGGGTATCAACGGGCGGACCTGTATGTCGGTCCGAATGTTCCTCCCACTAACTGGCTCAATGACGTGTACCGTACCGGTGCCGGATTTACTGCTGTCGCTCAAAAAAACAAGAGTTTCCAGATTATCTCGCCGGGCGCTGACGCCACATATGGATCGGGCGGATTTTTTGATGCAACCGCAGCCAATCACGGCCTGACGAACAAATTTGATCGCGACAACATTAGCAATTTCCACTCGGGTCTATTGAGTGAGTAGTCTTTGCAGCCACCGTTTGAGCGCGGGGTTCCAACGTATCGCCCCTCAGGTTCAGTTTATCAGTACATCGAGCTGCATTTAGCCCAGTAGATCTATCATGCGACGAAAACAAACTGAGCAATCGAACCGAGCAGGCACTGGCCGACGCGACGTCGCGAAAACGTTCCAGTATCGATGTGGGTTTACCCTGATCGAGCTGTTAGTCGTTGTTGCTCTGATCGCTCTGCTCTTCTCGTTGATCGGCGTCGCTGCCATGAGCGCGATCTCGGGCGCGAAGGTGAAGGCCACGCGAGCGACTATCGTCAAGATTCAAGGAATTCTTCAGCAGCGATTGGACGCAATAACTCGCAGCGATCCTGATCAGGTATTTGTCGATAGCCTTACCACCAGATTTGGCAACAAACGGCGAGCAGAGGCGATGGCTCGCAAGTTCACCTTCAGGCAGGCATTTCCACAATCATGGGGTGAGGTCAAGACTTATTATCCTAGACTCTTAATCACTTCCAATGAAACCGCGCCAGCCTCAAGCGTTCCGCCACGTCCGCAAGAAAGTGCGGAGGTTCTCTATTTCATTTTGACTAAGGCGAACGTGCTTGGATATCCGCCGGAAAGCGTCGATGCGTTCTCCAGCTCTGAAGTTCGAGATACGGATAGTCCGCCGAATGGAAAACTGGAATTCGTTGATGCCTGGGGAAAACCATTGCGTTTTTATCGGTGGCCAACCAGGCTAATCCGCGACGTCACCGCCCCTTCGCCGTATACGGCATCGCCGCCACCGGCGACATTTACCCCATCTACAGGCGCTCGGGCTCTAATTCCATCCCTACCGACGTCCGCGATCAATTTGAATCGGGATGCCGATGACAGATACGGCGTTCTCGCAATGAAGGTTTGGCGGTTGTCGGCTGCCGAAGCGACCTACTTCGAGCAAGGTACCGCGCCATCAGGCCATTTTCTCAATGGAATGGGCCCCTTCCACGCACTGGATACCTTTTCATTGCCGCTAATCGTATCACCTGGTGTAGATGGCGATCTCGGCTTATATGAACCAGGCGATTCTACGAACTTCGGATATCTGGCCGCCCCATTGCCTCCTCAGGGCCCGAATGGACCTTACTTAGAGGTTTTCGACAATATCACGAATTACAACACACGTTCGGGGGGTAAGTGAAAATGCGATCCTGCACCTCACAGAATTTGCGTTTGCCAACACGTGAAGGTTTCACTTTGGCTGAAGTGTTGATCGCGGTCGGGATCCTCTTGATCCTGACAACGATGACGGTTGCCGTTTATACGACTTCCGCTTCAGCAGATCGAATCCGTTCATCAGCCAGACAAGTGCAGTCTGCAATTGGCGGTGCGCGAGATCGCGGGCTGAAGGCTTGGAAAGAGAACCCCTTGTCACGACGCGGCTTGCGTTTGCTGGTGGATGCGGCTGATCCAACAACGGTTTCAGCCATGACTTACGTAGGCAACGAAGATTATTGGGATCAGCAGTTTGTATTCGTCGGTCGGCCTGATAGTCCAGGCGGAGTTCCGGATGGTTATGCAGATTCAGACGTTGTTCGAACCGTCCGAGGCTATGGAACCGGGTGGCGAGATTTGTATCAACAAGGTCTGCTGGTTGATGGAGCCCGAATTCAACTTCCCCAAGGTCAAAACGGTGGCTGGTACACAGTAAGCACGTACTTGCTCGGCAATAGCTCCGGCGGGCCGGAAATTCTCCTTTTGAAGAGCGATTATCGGGTCCCCAGTGCAGTGCCAATTAATCCTGTAAATCCCATGCCTCCGCTGCCGCCGAATCCTGACCCCAGGGGACCGGATATGCAACCGGGTGTGGCCAATTTTGATGACGATGGCAATGGAAGTACCGACGATGGCTATGAATTTGGCTGGCCCGGGTCAGACGACGTGACTCCGACATTATCGACAGATATGCACGCATTCGCGACGCCGATCCAGTACCGCCTTGAACTGCAACCGTCAATATTACCCAGCCAGGAACCATTGCGGTTATCAAGTGGAATCGCCATCGACTTGTACAACAGTAATATTCCACCGGGATGGTACCAGCAAGTTTCGCTGCTGAAAGGTTCGCCCGTCCCGGCTGCGGATCGGGATGCTTCTGGTAACATCAATTACTGGGGGGCTTGGGGTGTAGTTGGAACTGATCCATTCACTCCCGCAAATGACCTTTATCGTCAGTATTCGCCGCGTATGGATATTATGTTTACGCCACAGGGAACTGTGGCGGGGGCGACTGCGGCATATGGTCCAATCCACCTGCGATTGGCAGAAGTCGAAGACATTGCGGTGCATCGCCTGCCGAGCGATCCCGAAGCGGCCCCCATGCTCTACTGCACGTTGTTTCCTCTCACAGGCTTTGTCGGAACTTTTCAAGTCAACTTGACCGGCGATCCGCTGAAATTCGCGAAGAACGGAGCGGTGGCTGGAAGATGAAAAACACACGACCCAATTTGGCGCGCTATACGCAGGACTTAACCGATCTTGCTGATAGCTCGGAACTCTCGAATAGAACCGGTGCGACACTAAGTGAGGCCCTCATAGCGTTGGCTGTCATGGCAATCGGCGTCATCAGCCTCGCGTCGCTATTCCCAATTTCGGTTTTAAAGACGGCAAAAGCCAATCAACTCACAATTTCGACGGGCATTCGGTACAACGCCGAATCCATGATGAAAGTTTATCCGTGGATCTTCTCCGACCCTAATCCGCAGGACACAGGTCCTAACGGGATTCCCGATGGGAACCCGTACAATGATTATGACTTCGCTGGCAGTCGACCGTTTCTATTCGACCCGCTAGCACTTGCCAACATCCCCGGTCGCGCGAATTTGCCGGCGTACTTGGGTGCTCTTCCGAGATACCACGGTGGCTTTATAGGAGTTGGAAACACGATCGCCCCTGACGCCTTATGCTCTGGTCCCGACACATGGACCGTATTGCATGAGGGTCCAATTCTGTCAGTCGGACCGGGGGCTGGAAAATTGACCTACATGGACGTTGACGATTTGAGCGCACGACCGGCCATTCCCTGGCCAGGTCGCAACCAGATGCGAGCGCAGATTTTCTATAATGGAGGCAAGAGTAGCTTTAGTCGCATGATCACCGCTGTCGGAGCAAATAATCGGCTGATTTGGACGGAAGACACCAATCTTAACAACAGCCTGGATGCCAATGAGGATCAAGGCGACCTAAATAATCAGCTAGACAATCGCAACTTGCCAGCAGGGATAACTTACGAGTCAGCCCGACTTGAGGCCCGCGAGCGCCGTTATACGTGGCTGTTGACGATTCGCCCGCAGGACTTGGGGGGAAGCTTTACAGGTGGACTGTCAATTAAGCCGAATTTCGACGTCACTGTCGTCGTATTCTTCGGCAGAGCCTTCTCGACGGAAGACGAACAAGTCTATGGAGTAAACCCGGGAGGTATTCCAAATGTTGTTGCAGGTTCCACGGTGGTAGCTCGAGAAGGCAGCCGTCAGTTCACTATTACCTGGCCTGCGGGTCAGGAGCCGTTCCTGAAACGAGGAAGCTACGTGTTCGATGCCTTCGGCGGATATTGGTACCAGATCGAAAACTACGCGGACCCGCTTGGCGGGACGAGTACCACCGTCGTCTTGACTTCAAACCTGTTGGGTTCAACGAATTTAGTCGCATTTCCTAAGGGCGTCGTAGATGTGTTTCCAATTAAGCCGCAATCACCTTGATTCGCGTACCGGTTCTTCGTCGCAGAATTAAGAAATTCGATCAGGTCTTTGCTATGTCTTTCAAAATCATTCGTCGCCCAGTGCCATCCAACATTCGCCAAGCTTTCACTTTGGTGGAAATGCTGGTTGCGGTGACTCTCGTCCTGCTAATGATGACGATGTTCGCAGAGATATTTACCTTAGCGACAAGCAGCATGAGCAAACAAAAGGGCCTGGGTGAACTCGACCAGCGTCAGCGAGTTATTTCTACGTTAGTACGATCGGACATCGCCAGTCGCACATTTTCAACGGTGCTTGCGTTTCACCCTGCTGATAGCACGAACTTCGCTTCCGCGACAAATCGCCCGGTCAACGTTCCGTTCGATAAGCGACTCGGTTACTTCTATATTTCCGAGAATGATATCGACAATGACAACGATGACGTACTGCAATTGACAGTGACACATACCGACGACAATCCATTTTTCGGTCGGGCCTGGCCCCTTTTAGATATCAATGGAAATGGAGAACGTACAAATCCAGCAATGTTGAATCAGCCCGAATACGACGATAGCACGCCGTACAACTTCGTGGGTTCGTCGACTTCAGCCGAGGTCGCCTATTTCTTAAGAGATGGCATTCTGTATCGGCGGGTATTACTGATTCGAAGTCCTCTTATTCGCGGCAGCTCAACTGACGAACTCCCCAGAACTCCCGCAGGAATAAGCCTGGTTCAAACCGGTTTTTATCCGCAAGGATCTGCGGGTGGCACAATTTATACCGAATCTTTTCCCCCAAAAGTCAATAACAATTTCCTAACCGATTTTGACTACTCAGCAACATACGATGTCGGTGCAGGACGCCTGACATTTTTGGGAGTGGGAGACCTTAATGCGGCCAGTGGCTCTCGCCCATTAAGTATTCCTAACTATCGATTCGGATTTCACCCCGTGAGCGGGCTTCCTGTCGAGTATGTCACGGGTGGTTTTTTTGGAAGATATACTCACGAAGAGACTAGCAATAGTGCATTCGGCTGGCCCGGGAATCCGGGATGGGGAGCTGATGGTAATCTCGGCACGGCGGACGACACCAATCCCTACACCCGGCCGGTAGCAGGCCTGACGCTTCTTGCAACAGGTGCAGTTGATCCCTACAGCTTTGGGGATCGTCAAGGCGACGACATCTTGCTAACCAACGTCCAATCATTTGATGTCAAGGTTTGGGATTCGGCCGCATCTTTCGGACCCGATGGACAACCTGGAGTCGCTGGTTTTGACGATGATGGCGATAACACGGTTGACAATATGTCGGAGTTGGGATGGCCACTGACGAGCAACGACGACGGAGCCTTTGTTGACATTGGACATCAGGGGTTATTGGTCGGTGGAAACTTCTATGGTGACTATGCCCTACCCAATCGCATAAACAAGAACTACGGACCGATTGGAAGTCCTTCTAACAATTGTTTCGACAGTTGGTACCCAGGCGCAGGGGGCGCACTTCCGCCCTACCGCCCGATCCGACAAGTTGGGCTCCCCGGGTTATCGAATTTCGATGACGATGGCGACGGGACCAATGATAACGTGCCCGCCGTCACGCCACCCTATGTCAACAGGAATCCCGGTGAGGTCGGCTATCCCAATTCGGATGATCTGCCCGTCCCGATGAAGGCGATCCAAATTCGAATCAGGTATCGCGACATCGCGAGCGGACTGACACGAGATATGACCATCATTGAAAGCTTAAAGTAAGTCCTTTTGGACTGACCAGTACTACAGACATTTCCAAGAAGATGCCGGTCCGGGCCATATTCCAGGTTCGCGAGGAGGTCATCAATATGCGACGCTCAATGCAAAACTTTCAACTGCCGGTTTGTGGCATACATGCCGACGCACCCCCTTCCGACAGAAAGGGGTCTGTACTGCTCGTCGTTATTGGCCTGCTCGGAATGCTGCTGCTGCTAGGCGTCGCGTTCTATTCCTTCGCCAGTCAAGAGATCACCAGCAGTCAATACTACGCCGAGGCTGCTAAAGAAGAAGCAGGAGGCTTGTCACCGGAAAAACTTTGGGAATACGCCCTGGAGCAGTTGATTGTCGGCACCACTGATAATGCCAAAGCCCATAGTGCGCTCTGGGGAAGCCGGCACGCCTTACTAACTGGTATTCTGGGCCGCACCGGGGCTGCGGGATATGACGGATTTGACCCGACTCCTTTCAATGGACTTGGAATTAACCTGCAGTACTCAACGAGCATGGGTTCCGTCGGAGATCCGTATGTTGATCAAGATTTCGATGGCTCTCCCGATGGCAGTCAATCATTGCTGAATATCAATTACTCACCTGCTGCGAATGGCGGCAGTATACCCACCGTGCCGACATCCCCCGCTCCGGATGTTGACTACACGGCTCCCGATATCAATTCGCTTCCACTCGCATTCGTGGGATCAGGAGTGGATATTAACGGAGCCGATGTCAGTGTGATTATTCCCTCCTTCCATCGCCCGCAATTGCTCCGCCAAAGCGGCGCCATCATTCCAAATTGGCCACAAAGCAACGTCACGACTCAGCGGGTCATGCGCCCCCATCCTTACCACATGACGGCGACCGCCAATCCAATTCCAAGATTTATCTCTGCGATAACTGGGCCAGTGACAAATTCTCTGGGGCAAACTGTTCAACCATTTCCATTCGGTACCAATGCGTCTGTGCAACAAGGTGTCTGGGACTTGACCGGACCGCCAGGGGCCGCAGCACCTAACTATCAATGGGATGTCGACAATGATGGTGACTTGGTCAAAGAAGGCATCTGGATGGATCTCGACTTTCCAATGCAATCATTGCCTGATGGGCGAAACTATGTTCCCCTCTTCTCGTTCACCGTTACTGACGCCGATGGCTTGATCAATCTCAATATCTCTGGGAATCAATCGGGGTTGTCTTATCCAGTTACCGGATTGCCGCTTGCTGGCGGCCGACATATTTCGCGCTCTAACCAAGGGCTGTCCCGAGCTGAGATTAGTCCCGAATGGGCGATGACCGCAGATCCTGCGATTGATTCCGCGTCTACACTCCAGCACAACCTCTTTTGGAATACCGGTGCCGGTACGATTTCACGCACAGAAATGGCGAATAGCGAGACGCTCTTCTTAAATATGGGCCGTCCGGACTTCACCGACAGAAATGGCGGAACATACTCCGTGCCCGGTGGCGGTGCTACTACGTACGAGCCCACAAGTTACTACGCCGGCCGCTATGGTGAACTAGAGCTAATGGCTCGCAATAACTACACCATGTCCGGCAAAGGGATTGCCAGCTATGGTGACGGCTCAGCTGCGAACCGAGACTTTAGTTTCATGCCACTACCTGGTCGTTCAGGACAAATCTATTCAGGTTCCGGCGACGATGACCTCGATGCGCAATTCGGTCAGTCTCGATTCGACAATGCTGGCTATTATTTCATGGGTGCGTCATTCCAGCGACTACAAAGCAATGTCGCAGTCCCCTCATTTGTCCATCCGCTCGATTTCTGGGGCAATGGAGCTAGTTTCCAGGCCATTTCGACGGGACTCCGGGTGCAAATGTCGAATTCCGGACTGACGGTTCCTTCACAATGGCCGTACTACGCCACGGGGTACTCCTCTCCTGGAAATGACTCGACAATGTCGGGTTTCACCAACTATTTAAGTGCAGCTTCCGGCAATCTTTTGCCATCGAGTATTCTCTATCAGTCCGATGAACCAGACGAGATTATTTCCGAGTGGGAACTCGCTTCAACGAATGCGACAATGTTGCAGGACGAAGTATTTGGCCCAGACAATATGTTTGAATTGCAGGCCACAAACTCCGACCTCGCCAATGCCAAGATTGAAGCACGCGTCCGTGATTTGGCCCCCTTTAATTTTCGACTAAACGCCCGAGCAGATGCCGTTCGCAGCCAATTCACAGTTCTTAGCCATGACCGTAAGAATTTCGGAGCGGGTCCCTATGTTCGACGAATCTGGGAATTCAATGCAGACTCTAACAACGATGGGCATCTTGAATTCCCCCCAGCATTCGTCTCTCCTTTAGGAAATGCGGCCAACGAACCCTTCCGACAGGCACTGCGTCAGTTGTTGTTCATGGAGCAAAACCCGTTGAATACATCGTCAACGCTGACTCAATTAAGGCTAAATTTGAATCGGTTGTTGGCGGGATACGACACGACCACAAGTGGCACTCCTATTACGGCCCCCGTTTATCGTGAATTAACGGCTCACCCAGCGCCTACGGTAACGATTCCCAATACCCCGTTGACTTCACCCTCATGGAATGCAAACTCCCCGAGTGGATCACCCTCGCCGAATGATCAAGAGTACTGGGCGCGATATGATCGCCAACTTATGGCGAGAGATATCTACGTCCTGCTTTACACGCTCGGAGGGGGAATGGATACCACGCCCTATACGACGACCAATGCCGCCAATCAGTTGTACACAAACGCTCAATTGAAAGAGATGGCTCAATTTGCGGTCAATGTGGTTGATGAGCTTGACCGAGACGACGTAATCACCAAGTTCGAATACGACAAAAATCTTGGCGATGGCTGGAGCTTGGACGATAACGCCTACAATGCCATTGGTGACCCGGAAACAACGAACGTCGATCGTGCTGTTGTTTACGGTGTCGAAGCACAAACGCTCACACTTAGTGAACTCTTGGGAATCATCTCACGACGTGTCGACGATGGTGCGGGAAACACCCCACCGACTTATCAGGATCATAAGGCGACCCAAGTCAATGATAGTGAAGGTGCAGCGGATCGCTTCTACACCTATATGGAACTGCGAAATGCATCCCCCTTTAACGTCGACCTGTCATCAGGAGCATGGCAAATTGCCGTGCAAGACGATCCCGACGGCACTCCAAATACTGGTGATGAGACCGATCGCGTGCAATTAACTTTGTTGAGCGGCAATAGCACAAGTGTGATCACTCCAGGAGGTCTGTTTACGATCGGCACGCGTGGGGGTCCACCCGCTTTGGACCCGGCGAGCATGAACACGAAGAATTTTCCCAGTTTATTCAGAGTCGAAACGACGGGTGCCGCAACGCCTGACTTCACCACAGCAGCAACATTGATTGCACCACTCTCGACAACCTTGGACCTCGACCTCATTCCGCAAACGGCCGGCGCCAATAATGACACGACTAAGTTCCGTCTGACCAATGGCAGCGCAAGCTCGACGGTCGTTGGTGCAGGAGCGGACGTCACGACTGCCGGTAACTTCTTATTCGGCGGCCCAGGTGGCAATGTGTCCCTAGCACAAGAAACGGGAACTCCCCACACATTCGTCTTGCGACGCCGGGCTAACCCGCGGCGCACGATGCCCGTGAGTTACTCGTCAAATGCCGCTGATCATACGAGTCAGTCAGTTGACAATCCGTGGGTTGAAGTCGATCGCCTGGTCATGCCGACATGGCGGGAATTCAAATTGAGCAAGAACGATGGAGCAACCGAAGTTCAAGCAGCATTGGTCGGATTAAGAAGCAAGGAGCGTGCCCAACCGTTTTCGCGAAATCTCGCAGAGGCCGATCATGTGACCGCTACAGGGGCGCCCGGTGCTGCACCAGTCGCCTACCAAGCACACACACTGCAAGGCTACAACAGTAACTCTCCATTGTCTGGTTCTTTCACTCAGTTGCAGCTCCACTTTGATCGTGACTTTGCCTCGCCAATCGATCTGCTGTCCATTCCCCTTTATGGTCCAGACGAAGTGACGAGACGCGTTGGTCAGACCACGAAGTTCGATAATTCAGCCACCGGACAAGCGTCGTTCTTGGCACAAGAGCGGTTCTTGCGACCGCAACACTACGACAATCTCACCGGCGGTATTCCTGCAGCAACAGTACCAACTGCCGCCACTGCAGTCAGCGACATTAAGAACAATCGGTGGTATCGCATTTTAGAACTTCTGGAGGTCCCGACTCAGACCGAGCAGAATATGCGAGTCTATCCATACGCCATAAGGACTTCGGGAGCTATCAATCTCAATACGCTTAGGACGCGTGGTGTGTTAGCGGGTGTAATTGACGACCCAGATAACCCGACAACAGGCGTCATTGATGGACACCATACACCGCAGTATGCGTCAGAAGCGGCAATGCTGGTGGACCAGTTTGAGCCGAGCGGCACATACGCCAGAGATTGGTGGTTGCAGTTCCTGGCGTCGCGAGATGGAGTTGACCCGCTGACGGGGCTCATCCTACCGGGCACCCCCCAAGGACGTCCGTTTAGATCAATGACATATGCGGAAAGAAGCAGTGCGAGCCTTGAAGATACGATTCTGCGTAGCTTGCCGCTCGACGTGATCGCTGCACAAAATGCCGGTTCTTTGCCCCAACAATCCGACCGTCGCACATTGTTCGAAGCTCGAACGATATCGGACCGCCCCCAAATTACACCTGGCGGCGGCGACTTGGTTGACCCGGTTTCCAAACACCGCTTGCTTCGCAAGGTCGCCAATAATACGACCACACGTAGCAACGTCTTTATCGTTTGGATTTCAACCCGCTTTTTTGAAGCTGTCGAGCAACCCAACGGAGTGCAAATTGGAGCGCAACTGGATGGAACGCAAGATCATCGCGGGTTCTTCATCATTGATCGTAGCCTTCCGGAATCGGCGTATGACAGTAACACTGGAAAGTTCGATTTCCGGAAATTTGTCCAATATCGCAAGACCATACAGTAAATTGGAGCAGCGACGCAATTTGCGGCAGATTGAAACCTATGCTTTGGTGTCTTTCGCCCAGATTGCTCGTAAAACGCTCAAAAACACGCATTTCACCGATTTTTTGTTTACCGCACGAGAGTTGCTTAGCATAATGGGAAGGAGGTGTGCATCGCGATACTCTGGCACTGCTCTCCACTGAATCTGGGGTCGGAGTTTCTCTCCTGATCCCTCTATCGATGTTCTCCACTGTCTGACCGTCGCCTGCGAGATGTCCTCGCTGGTTTTAGCGCATATTGTTTGATCCTGTCACTTGTCTTGGAGTCTGAAACATGAAAAGGCTGTCTGCTCGCAGACCTCTGCCCGCCCGCCGAGGATTTACGCTCATCGAATTGCTCGTCGTGATTTCCATCATCGCGACGCTGATGTCACTCGTTCTGCCCGCTGTGCAAAGTGCTCGCGAGGCCGCTCGCCGCGTGCAATGTCTCAATAACATTCGCAGCTTGGGGATGGCTTCTATTAACTTCGCGACGGCTCGTCAGGGCGGATTGCCGCTCTTGTCTGAGCCCGCTCCTGGTTTGGCTTCGAGCTCGGGGAATACGATCTGGGCCTTGCAGCTGATGTCCTACATGGATCGTGCTGACGTGATGGAATACATCAGCCAGGCAACGACAGCCCCCTTGGCTGCGACTGCCGTGACCAGCGTGCTCGGTGGTAGCTACTCGTTCTTGCAGTGCCCGAATGACGTCAACCACTTCAGGCAGCCCGGTGGCCTAAGCTACGGTGGGAACATTGGTTACGGTGAGTGGACAGGGACAGCCGCGGGTGTTACGGCATCCTACGACTTCAGCGCCACTGACCATTCGGCAGCTTCGTTCGACTGGGACGGCACCGCAGGTGCGACCGCCACGACGACCGACCGCCAGACCTCTCGTGCGACGGGTACCTTCTGGTTCCCGGATGCCACAGACAATTATCGTACGAGCTTGGATTCCATCAATCAGGGCGACGGCACTGGTTCTACGATTTTGTTCGGTGAGACACTGAACCTGCCCGCGATGAACGCCGCTGGCGCGTCTGGATTCAACCCGGGCTCTCTGCAAGCCGGCGTTGGCTTGGGTATTGCGTCACTGGGCCTGGCAAAGGCCACGCCGCCTGCATTGCCGACCTTGGCACTCTCGAATACCTTGGGGTCCGATGCCCAATACTTCAAGCCGAATGCCAATCGAGGTACCGGTGTGACGGGTAAATGGGCGGGCATGACCTCATTGCACACGGGTCTGGTCAACGTCGTTTACGCCGACGGTCATACGGGCTCGATCAGCCAGGATATCGACTACCGGGTCTTGGGGTTGCTGCACTCTCCGCAGGGTGTTCGCCGCCAGCAGACTCCGCTGACTCAGGATTACTAAGTCTCGGTGTCGTAGTGATTTCGTGACAGAACAATTGCGCAAGCCGCAGCCTCAAAATTGTTGAGGCTGCGGTTTTTTGCATTTCGCGTTGGTCAGTTGTCAGTACGGCGGATCGAAGGGATCAAAGAAGTTGAAGAGTTCAAAGAAATCGAAGGGGCGCCTGTCGGCGAGAGAGTTGATACGGGAATGTAGTGAGTAGATTCGAAGGGAACGAAGAGTTCAAAGAAGTCGAAGGGATCAAAGGGATCGCCTTCTTCGTCGTAGCCCGACTCTCTGAGTCGGGTGCTTGCCTGATGAGGAGGTCCCGACTCGGAGAGTCGGGCTACAGCGACAACGAGGCTTTCGCCTCCCGGCGAAGGGACCAAAGAATTCAAAGAAGTCGAAGGGGCGCCTGTCGGCGAGAGAGTTGAT
Source organism: Planctomycetaceae bacterium (assembly GCA_021732415.1). Classification (GTDB taxonomy): domain Bacteria; phylum Planctomycetota; class Planctomycetia; order Planctomycetales; family Planctomycetaceae; genus JAKFVC01. The sequence goes on along the minus strand of JAKFVC010000053.1, from coordinate 35,080 downwards.
ACGGGAAAGTAGTGAGTAGATTCGAAGGGAACGAAGAGGTCAAAGAAGTCGAAGGGGTCGAAAGGGGCCGAAGGGGTCAAAGAAGTCGAAGGGGCGCCTGTCGGCGAGAAAGTTGATACGGGAAAGTAGAGAGTAGATTCGAAGGGATCGAAGAATTCAAAGAGTTCAAGAGGGCGAGAGGGGCCGAAAAGGGGGAAGAAGTCAAAGAAGTTGAAGGGATCAAAGGGATCGCTCGCAGTTTGTGAGCGGAATGGCGCTAGCCACCGGTTTTGGGGTCCGACATCCAATCTGCAGGAACCGGCGGCTAGCGCCGTGCCGCTCACGAGATGGGTGCTTGCCTGGCGAGGAGGTCCCGACTCGGAGAGTCAAGCTACAGAAGAGTCCCGACTCGGAGAGTCGGGCTACGGGGCACCGGCTTCGCCGTGCCTTTTTTCGTTTCTTAAGGCGTTACTCAACCTGAAGTTCCGCCATTCTGCGGGCTGCGCGGCGAGAATTCTCGATAACCGACCGCCGGGAATCCGATCTAAGGGGTACTGTTCGACTGCGGTCTTTTGTCGAGCCGTCTGCGGCCTTTTGTTGACTGCGGCCTTTCGTCGAGGGTGACCCCATGGATCGTGGCGTGAATGTGCTGGCTCTCGTGAAAGAGGGGGAACGGTACGTCTTCTTGTATGACGACGACAGCGCCGCGACTTTGCTGCAGACGTTTGGTCGCTATGCGGCTGATAAAGATCTCAGCTTTTCCTGGTATGATGCCGCAGTGCTCAGCCAGAAGGTCCGCCGGCTCCAACGCGAACATCAGGCGGAATCCCGGCTGTCGCTGCGCGAGACGCTGCCGGAGTAGTCGTTTGCCTGTGAGCGGACTGGCGCTAGCCACCGGTTCTGGATATCGCCGATGTTGGAAGAACCGGCGGCTAGCGCCGTGCCGCTCACGAGGGGTTGCTGGTTCGAATGGGACGTCTCTGATAGCCTGATGCCGGCTAACAACCATCCGGCTTACGCCGGACGCTCGCCTGGGTTGGGGATGGAGGGCGGGGCTGATGATTCAGAAAACACCCGACTCGGAGAGTCAGGCGACAGCAGAGCAGGCTACCGTCGGGCGGGCGGTGCTCGATGCGTTTGATCGGTTTTTGAGGTACCTCAAGATCGAACGGAACTCGTCGCCGCTGACGATCAAATCGTACAGCGAGGATCTCGCGAGCTTCCAGGACTACCTGATCGACCGAGTTGGCCCAGTTTCGTCTTTGGATGAGCTGACCATTACTACGCTGCGCGGGTTTGTGGCCTATCTGCACGAGTGTGAGTACTCGAAGACCACGATTGCCCGGCGGCTGGCGTGCTTGCGGACGTTCTTTCGCTTCTGCTGCCGCGAGCAACTCGTCCAGGCCAATCCTGCCAAGGCGTTACGGACGCCTCGAGCGGGACGGAAGCTGCCGCATTTTCTGACGGCCGAGCACATCGTCACGCTGCTTGAGGCGCCGAATCCCATGGAGCCGCTGGGGTTACGGGATCGGGCGATCCTGGAGACGCTGTATTCGGCCGGGCTGCGCGTCGCGGAATTGGTCGGGCTGAATATTGCCGACTGGAACCGGGATGCGGATGTGATCAAGGTGCTGGGGAAGGGTCGCAAGGAACGGATTGCTCCCATCGGGCGGCATGCTTCGAAGGCCCTGGCGCGGTGGCTGGAGGTTCGGGAACCGACAGACAACGCGAACCCGACTCATCGAGATGCGATGTTCCTCAATAAGAATGGGACTCGGATTACGACTCGGAGTATTGGGCGGATGCTGGAGAAGTATCTGGAGCAGACAGGGTTGGAGAAGGTTACGACCCCGCATACGCTGCGGCATACGTTTGCGACCCATTTGCTGGATGGTGGGGCCGATCTGCGGAGTGTCCAGGAACTGCTCGGGCATAAGAGCCTGACGACGACCCAAATTTATACGCACGTCAGCACCAAGCGGCTGCGGGAGACTTATGAGAAGGCTCATCCGCATGCTGCGGGGAATTTGGATGCGGACGGGGAGTAGAAGTTCGCGGGATCTCCCGTGACTTCGCGGTTTGGCTCCGGTAAAGTTGAGGGATCAATCTCTCTCCATTGCTCACGAAGGAGCCGGCTGTGACTGGTACCCGCCGTTTGTTTTGCCTGGCCATTCTTGCTGCTGGCTGGCTGCTGTCTGAGTCTGTTTTTTCTCGGCCCGCTCTCGCCCAAACCAAGCCCGCTGATGCGGCAAAAACGCCGGCTGACGAAGAGTGGAACGTCATCTACATGGGCAAGGACCGTATCGGCTATTCGCGGTCGAATACGCTCAACATCAAGCGAGAGGGCCGCGAGCTGATTCGCTCGGAAGGCGAAACGATGATGATCATCAAGCGGTTCGGGCAGGAACTGAAGATGAAGATGACCATGTTCACCGAGGAAACGCTCGACGGGCAACTGGTGTCCGTGGAATTCAAGAACGAGAATCCGCCGGCTTCGTTTACTCGAACGACGGGTGTGGTGAACGGCGACAAGCTGGAGTTGTCGATTGCCAATGCGGGCAAAACCAGCAAAAAGTCGATCACCTGGGACAAGGAGAATAAGTCTCCCGCGTACCAGGATCGAATGTTGCGAGAGCAGCCCTTGAAAACCGGCGAGAAGCAGGAATTCAAAATCTTTCTGCCGGAAATGAATCAGATCGCCACCATCTCTGTGACCGGGAAAGATGCAGAAGAAACCACGCTATTGGACGGCAAGAAACACAAGCTCAGACGCGTGGATCTCACCCAGTCGGTGGTGCCAGGATTTGTCACCAAATACTGGATCGACGACCAAGGGAACACACTGAAATCGTCGATGGCTTTATTAGGTGTCGACATGTCGACATACCGCGTATCGCGTGAAGAGGCTCTCAAGAAGATCTCCGGCGCGGAAATGGACATCGCGATCGAGACGCTGATCAAGATTCAGCCGCCGATTCAGAAGCCGTATGAGACCCAGGAAATTGTCTATCTGGTGACCGTGAAGGGGCACAATCCCGCAATGGAGATTCCCTCGGGAGATACGCAGACAATCAAGTCGACCGGTCCGGAGACGGCCGAATTGACGGTGACTTCGATCCGGCCGACGGCTCCTGCGGCTGGGCCGGCTAAGACCGTTGCGGCCGATTTTTCAACGCCCAATCGGTATCTGCAGTCCGACGACGAACGCGTCATCAAGCATGCCGAAGCGGCGGCGGGAGACCTCACGGCGCCGTGGGATATCGCGGTCAAAATGGAGAGTTACGTCCATGACAATCTGAAGAAGAAGAACTTTTCGACGGCTTTGGGGACCGCCGCGGAGGTGGCCGAAAGCATGGAAGGAGACTGCACCGAGCATGCTTGCCTGTTGGCGGCCATGTGTCGGGTCAAGAAGATCCCGTCACGGGTGGTGGTAGGGTTTGTCTATGCCGAGAGTCTCGAAGCGTTTGGCGGTCACATGTGGACGGAAGTGTTCCTCAACGGCAAGTGGATTCCGCTCGACGCGACGTTGGGACTGGGGGGGATTGGGGCGGCGCATATCAAGCTGGCGGATACCGGTTTTCAGGATAATGAGACGGCTCCGACGGCCAGTTTTCTGCCGATTTTGCGCGTGATTGGGAATATGGACTTGAAGGTCAAGACGGTGACTTACAGGAAGTAAGTATCGTGGGACGGGTCTCCAGGCCCGTCCGTCCAGCCGACTTGATTGGGAAATCGCCCCTGTAACTGCAGTCGCCAGAATACGGAAGCGTGTCCGGCAAACACCCGCATTCTGGCGAAATGCGGCTACAAGGGGGACGGACGGGCCTGGAGACCCGTCCCACGATACACGCTGCTGGGATTTCTGGCGCCGGGAGTTTAAGATAGGGTCTGTCGGAGATGTTACGCACCTCGTTTTGCTCTAGTTGACTCGTCACCTTTTCACGGCCTCGTGATGCTCAAAGTCGGGATCATCGGATTCGGTCCGGCATGGGAAAGCCGGTACTATCCCGCTCTTCGCAAGTTGCGAGATCGGATTCAGGTGACTGCCGTTTACGATGTCGTGCAGACGCGTGCCGAGGCTGTGTCGCTCGAGTTGGAAGCGAACCGCGTGGATGGGCTGTATGCCTTAATCGCGCGTCGTGACGTCGAGGCCGTGCTGCTGTTTGATGCGAACTGGCACGCGGAGATTCCGCTGCACTTTGCTTGCGAGCACCTCAAACCGGTCTTCATTGCGGGCAGCATGGGCGACAATGTCTCGCACATCCATGCGTTGCAGAAAGACGCGTCAAATCAAGGAATTTCCTTGATGCCAGAGCTCAGCCGCCGCTACACGCCGGCCACGCTGCGCTTCCGCGAACTCCTCGCCACATCGCTGGGCCGCGTCCGGCGCTTGCGGTTAGAGCTCACACTGCCGACCGCCGAAGCCGTGCATCCGCTGGTTCCCGGGCAATCGAATGAACTCGATCTGCTGGTGGGGCTCGTTGATTGGTGTCGCTGTGTGATCGGCCTGCAACCGCAGTCCATCAGTTCGCGAGTGGTCCTGCCGGCACCATCGCAACGGGGCACCATCACCCGCATTCGAGAAGTGGACCTGATCTTTAAACGCTCCGCGACAGACGGCGAGCTGGGCCGGGCCGAGATTCGCCTGCGAATTCCCGGATCCAAGCTCACACCGACCGAGAGCGACATGACTCTGCAGTGCCAGGCCGATTGTGCCCTGGGCCACGCGACACTCACGGGATCAGATCAGCTTCTCTGGCGCGTGGGGAATACCCATCACCAAGAAAGCCTGAATACGGAGCGATCCGAAGTCGAGTTGATGCTGGACCACTTTACCCGGCGAATTCTGGGGGGATTGATTCCCATTCCGAGTCTCGATGACGTCTGCCAGTCACTCGCCTGGGTCCAGGCGGTTTCGCGTCCGTCGGGAGAAGAAACCACTGCTGCCTGCCTACTGCCGGGCAAGAATTAGAGTGAACTTCTCGAAACGCATGCACAGACCCTGATTCACATCGCAAAACTGTCCTGAAACTCGATTATTTGAATTTACAGAAACTCGTAAACCATTACTACACCGTTTCTTAACAGCGTCACACACGCT
>JAKFVC010000053.1:0-25000 GCA_021732415.1 Planctomycetaceae bacterium | reverse complement strand
CGCAAGGTGCTGATGTGAAGCCGAGCGAGCGTTATGAACTGAAGGAAAAGATCGCCTCCGGCAGCTTTGCGACCGTCTATCGCGCCCATGACAATGAGCTCGGCCGGGAAGTGGCCGTGAAGCAGATTCACGACCAGTTCCTGAGCGATCCCAAGCAACTCGACCGCTACTGGGGCGAGGCCCAACTGCTGGCGTCGTTGCAGCATCCCAATATCGTCACGATCTATGACATCGTGCGCGAGAAGGGTTGGCTGATCATGGAGTTGATGCAGGGGAATCTGGGCGAGCGGATGGGTGGGCGCGCCATGGATCTCGTCGCGCTCCGCACCGTTCTGGCGCACTGCCTGCGAGCCCTCAAATTTCTGCATGAACACGGCATCGTGCATGGAGATATCAAGCCCAGCAATATGCTCGTCGACCGCCGCAAGCGGCTGAAAATTGGTGACTTCGGACTGGCTCGCCGCGTGAGCGATGAAGAGGGCAGCTTGCTCAAGGGGACGACGAAATACATGGCCCCCGAGGTCGTGTCGGACGAGTTCGGCGAAGTGGGGCCGGCCAGTGATCTGTATTCGCTCGGGTTTGCGACGTATGAGCTCATGTGCGGCAACAACTTTGACTCGTTGTTTCCCGGGCTGAATGCGCATGGTCGCGACAAGCAACTGGCCTGGATCATGTGGCATGCGGCCGCTGACCGCCGATTGCCGCCGATTTCGCGAGTTCTGGAAGGGGTACCAGAGGACCTCGCGAAGGTCATTCAGAAACTGGCTACGAAGAATCCTGCACAACGCTACAAGTCTGCCGATGCGGCTCTGGCCGATTTGAATGTCGATCTGCGCGTCATCCGGGCCGAAGAGCAGGGGGATGGGCCGCCGCCGGTCGATGCGGCCGCCAAAAAGAAACGGATGCTGATCATCGGGGGCTTCGTGGCCAGTATGTCGGTCTGTTCCCTGATGTTGTTGATGGGAGAGAGCGAGGCTCCCAAACCGCAGCTGCAGTCGGGAATCGTAGAACAAGTTCGTGCTAACACGCGCGAAATCGTCATTAAGGACGAAGCGACCGGAATCCCCGAAGTCATCAATGTGGGGCAGAAGCCCGCGCTGTCCATGAAGGATTCTCTCGAGACATCGCGGCACATGGTGCTGCTGGAAGAGGTCAAAGCGGGGGACCGGGTCCGCATCAATCAAGAGCAAGGGCGGACCGTCTTCATCCTGTCGCGGCCCATTGAAACGCAGGGCAAGATCATTCGACTCGATGGGGTCGCGAAGACCATCACTGTCGAAACGGATAACGAGGCCAATCGCGAGCAGATCCCCGTGCATGTCGGCGATGCGTCGGTGATCCGCATCAACGGGGACGGCAACAAGGAGTTCATTGACCTGCAGGAAGAGGACCGGGTCACTGTCCAGCATCTGGGTGAGCCACGTTCCGAAGATCAGCGAATCGCCATCGCGATTGCTGCCCGACGGTCAGTCCGAGCCACAGGTTTTGTGCGAACGTTGAACTGGCAGGGCCGCAAGCTGAGTTTCGACGTACGGCAGGGAACCACCTCGCGGATGCTTGAAATTCCGTTTGCGAAGAAGTGTTCCATCACCTTGCCCAACGGTAAGACCGTGGGGCCCGATGATCTCAAGAAGGACGATCTGCAGACGTCCGATCGCGTGTCCGTGGAATACGACACCGAGATCACGCGGGTCATGGCAAGTCGCAATCAAACTCTGGCGGGGACCGTCAAATCGATCGACCGGGAGGCCCAGAGCGTCGTCATTCAAACACGTGACGGAAAGCAGCATTCCCTGGTGACGACCGCCGAGACGGAAATCGACGTCGGCGGCGAACTGGCCAAGTTTGATGAGCTGCGGGAATTCGACGAAGCCAAGGCCACGTATCAGGAAAAGGATGACGGCAGCGGCGAGCAGGCCATCACGATTGATGCCACCCGTCCCGCCAAGCACGACCGGCTGGCGATCGTTATTGGGACTCAGCACTATGACGATAATTCGGTCACCCAGACGAGCTACATTCTGGACGATGTCGATCTGCTGGCGAATGCGTTACGGCATCGTTACTGCGTGTCGCCGGAGCGGCTGCTGATTTTGAAGGATGCGGACAAGGCGAAAATTCAGAAGGACGTGGAAGCGGTCTTAAAGGATGCGTTGGCCCAGACCCATGTTCTCGTCTATGTGGAGGGCCAGGCGTACGAGGGAGCCGAGGGCAAGTTCTACCTGGCGGCCCGCGACTATCGGATGAAGCAGCCGGCGGAAACTGGCGTGCCGCTCGATTGGTTGATTGAACTCTTGGAGAACTGTGCTTCGCAGGACAAGCTGCTGGTCCTCGATACAGATCAAGTGGGGAACGCACAAAACGCGGCTCCCCAGCCATCACCGGCCAAGATGCTGTCGTCCGTTTCAGGATCCTTGAGGACACTGCAGGCGATTGCGGCGCGCGGTGACAAGGAACTGGGCCAGGAGTATGCCAACAAGGGTGTCGGCAGTTTTGCCTGGCAGACGGTGCAGGGAATCAAGGGAGCGGCGGACGGGAACCACGACCTGCAGATCACCGGGCCCGAGTTGCAGTCGTATCTGGAGCAGAATCTGCCCAAGCTGAACTTTGAGAAATCGCGACCGCAGACGCCGAAATTGTTTGGACCGAAACCGTGATTCGAGTGGATGGGAGGGCGAGGGCCCCTGAGGGTACCCCCGCCGAACCGCATAGTCTGGCGACGGTCGATAAACAGTTACACGCAGATGCGTATTTCAGCCCGGAGGGCTCGTCGTAGGTAGCCAGAGGCGGGAGCCTCTGGATTTCACGGACCAACTCGACATTCCGCCCCGGAGGGGCCGGCGAACGTCGGCGGCCCCTCCGGGGCGCAATAATCACAACATACGCCTGTTCCAGAGGCTTCCGCCTCTGGCTACCTACGTCGAGCCCTCCGGGCTGAAAAATGCAGAAATCCCCTTATGTTTGCTCCAGGTGTCGTGATCTACGAGAAGACGAGCCGCTGGGAGGCCCTCATCAAGCGGTACTTCGCCAATCACGATCTGCAGGTTCGACCTTGCCGATTGCCGGCCCAGGTGCTGACCACTCTGGCAGAGATGCCGGGAAGTGTAACAGTTATCGACCTGGCTGCGGGGACCGCCGCGGGTTTGAGATTGATCGCGCAAGTCCGGCAACTGGTACCCAGCGGCAGCGTGATCGTAGTAGCTCCGGAATCGCTGGCGGATCTCGAATGGCCAGCGCGTGAGTTTGGGGCCTTGGCGTTCCTTACGGACTCGGTTTCCGAAGCCGAATTAGGCGCGCTTTGCGCTCGCCAGTTGCCGGACCGCAATGCCAATCCTCTGCGCACCTGATTTGGTGCATCGGATTACGGTAACGCGAAGGGTTCTCAATTGGTCGTTTGGCGACTGATCGAGGCGCAACGAAATCAGCCGGTACGCGTTAGCGTCCGGTTCCAGGGGTAAATCGGTTGCCCCGAACCGTGGCTAGCACCCATCGGCTGATTTGAAGACGTGCTCAACCAAGCGCACCGGGGCCTTTCGGCGCCCGGACACCTAGATGTATGGAGTTTTCCCCAAGCTGCTTAGAACTCGCCGACCGTTTCACCCGAACCTCGGGAAGCGATTGCGGCCAGAACCGTCCAGCCGGTGTTCTGACTGATAAACCGGACTGATCCGTCTACTAACGTAAAGTGAGCACCGCCGACATGCCGGCTGCCGTATTGAATTCCAGTACAGTAACTGGCGCGTCCCGGGTAGTTAATGCCATGGCTAACGGAGGACACCGAACCCCACTGCGAGAGCCACCCCGAGTAATTCGTCCCCTCGTTTGCAAATCCCGCCGGTGGGGCTCCGGTAGGATACACGGTCTTCTCACCGTTCATCAACGTGTTCGACGTCCCATCAGTCACCTGCTTGAAGTTGACAGTCAGCATCTTGGCGCCACTGCCTTGGGAGAAAATTCCATCTCCCTTGTCATAAGTCCCATAGTATTTGCTGCTGGAAGTCCCGGCGACAGCAATACCAGCCGACTCCATCGGTGATGTCGCTCCACATGGCGGACACGTCCCTGCGCTGCCCGTGTAATTGGAAATCGCGCAGATGGAAGGAACACTGCAGTCACCTCCGACCTGATTGCCACTCAGGATTTTGTCTTGAGATTCAGACGGGCAAATGTAGCCGGGAATGACCTGAGTTTGGAACGGAACTCCAGTGCCACTAACCCAATTCGTAAGATTACTTGGGCCGCGGTCGATGAGCGACATCTGGTTGAACAACGGTGCCTGATCAATGAACGGCAGGATCGCGTAGCGCCAGGTGAGCGCCATTTCCACATCACCGCCGTTGCCCGTCGTCCCGCCCCAAGGCAAAGCATTATAGGTGTCATGGTAGTTGTGCAGCGCCAAACCGATCTGTTTTAAGTTGTTCTTGCATTGGCTGCGGCGAGCGGCCTCGCGAGCCTGCTGCACCGCCGGCAGTAGCAATGCAATCAGCACCGCAATGATGGCAATGACCACCAGTAACTCAATCAGCGTGAACCCTTTAGTAGTGCGTTTCATTTCCCGTCCTCTCTCTAAGATGGCATGAATAAACCGTGAGAAGGTCGTACGCAGCAGCATTGCCACGTCAAATTACACGCGCGGTCCAGACCACTTGATGGGATGTGGACCGAAGTGGGCAGCGATAAAATATCAACGATCGTGCCGACCGACGACCGGCTACGCGAACTGATTTTTGACAGTTAATATTCGAGTCAGGAACTGACGAGCGTCGTGATATCTGCACCTGCGAGAACGCAGTTGAATTAGTGCTCGCAATTAGTATGCCTGTTGGGATTTTGACATTCAAGAACAAAAACTCCTTTATTTCAAACAAATCTTTTGACAGTCGTATAGTGACTAGGTTTCGGCTATTGGTACGATCCATTCAAGACAATATTACCTCGCCCGAGGACGCCGTTCGCCAACGAGCACTCCTTGTTTTCCAACCATCGGCCCTGTAAAATCCCACGTAGATTCAGGCACAGGCTCTCTGTGGCCTTCCCTTTTCGAGCACATCCACCCGTCGTCGAGCCTCGCCGCGTGCCGGTGCGAACAGTGTTTGAGTCCAGGTTGCGACAATGGCCAACGCCAGCATCCAGACGCCCAATCGTTCAGTGAGTACCAACCCCTGGATCCTAGATTCTTGGCGGGACCTGCTACTAATTGTGGCGACACCTCTGGCGGTCTTGTTAGGAATTTCACTAGCGAAACTGAACTGGAGCGGGGACGAAATCACCACGTTCGCCCTGGTCAGCGCCATTGGCCATCACCTGCCAGGAATCATGCGGGCCTATTGCGATCGCGAATTATTCGCTCGCTTTCGAGTCCGGTTCATCGTGGCTCCCGTGGTCCTGATTACGGCAGCACTCACGGCCACCGTCTGGGATCTGAAGGGAATTGTGCTGGTCGCCGCGCTGTGGGGCTGGTGGCACTATCTGGCGCAAGCGTATGGATTCATGCGGATTTACGACGGCAAGGTGGGTTCCTTGTCGCCAATGACGCGGTGGCTGGACAAGGCCATGTGCATCAGCTGGTTCGGCGCGCCCGTGTTGCTCGCGCGAAACGGATTGCCTGTGTTTCTCGATCTGTTTTACAAATGCGGTGGCCCCCTGGTGCCGGCTGCGCTGATTGCGGGACTGCGGACGTCTGCGTTGACTCTAACCATTCTGGTAACGTCACTGTTTGTCATCCACACGATCAGCTCATATGTCGCCGGCCGGCCCCCCAGCACCGTCAAACTGCTGCTCATGGTCAGTACGTTTGGCTTTTACTGGTATTCTCTGTCAACGGTCGAAAATGTTCTGGTCGCCTATGCCCTCTTCGAAATCTTCCACGATGTGCAGTACCTGACCATCGTTTGGGTCTTCAACTGCAATCGGGCCGAGAAGAATCCCCAAGTGGGTGGATTTACGAGGTTCTTATTCCGCAAACGCGGCTGGCTGGTGGCACTGTACGTGCTGCTGGTTTACGCGTATGGGAGCCTCGACTATGGCGTGAAGGCCATCGACAGCGGTCTGTTCAAGCACACTCTGATGGGCGTTTTTCTGGCATCGACGCTGCTGCACTATTACTACGACGGCTTTATCTGGAAGCTGCGTGAAAACTCGACACGTCAGTCTCTCGGGCTCAAGCCAGGTGCGGCACCGACTACAACCGCCGGGCGCAATCCCGCGGGATGGCAGCATGCTGCGGGCTGGGGGGCTTTGATTGGTCTCGTGACGATGCTCGATTACCAGCAACTGCGACAGGGAACCTCACCGCGTGACCGCTGGGAGTCGATCATTTCGGTCGTGCCGGATAACGCTCAGGTGCATTTCAATCTGGGAACCGTCCTGGAGGGTCACCAGGATTTGTCGGGCGCTGCCCTGGAGTATCGTCGCGCACTGGCGATTTATCCCAAGTATGAAAAGGCCCATTACAACCTGGCCAGCCTGCTCGCTCGAGGCGGGAATTCGACCGAGGCCATCGCACATTACATCAGGGCCACTCAACTGCGGCCCAATTACGCGAGCGCCTATAACAACATGGGAAACCTTCGCCTGCAACAGCACAATTTTTCGGGGGCCATCGCAGATTTTGAACGGGCACTGGCTTGCGAGCCACGCAACCAGGGATTCGAATTGAACCTGGCACTCGCACACTTTTACCTCGGTCAACAGCATGAGATCGCTGGCGACGCGGACGCGGCCGTGAAGCAATACCACGCAGCACAACGCCTCAGCCCTCAGGATCCGAGGCTGATGCACCAGATTCGGGAGGGGGTCACGCGCCTGATTCTGCCCACGCAATCGGTACCCGTCCGCCCGCCACCTCAATCTCTGAAAGCGAGCAAAACCGACCCGACATAGTCTCTCGAATCTGTCTGCTCATTGAACTCCAACTCATCGACTAGCGTTGGCATCTGAAATGGAATTTCCCAACTGGCACCCGCTAACTGAAGATAACCAACTGCGGTTTTGGAATAGGGTTTCATCTTGGTTTTTTTGGAATTGGAGAGGCCTCATGGTTCCGACTCAAGACGTGCAGAGTAATCGGGCAATTCAGCACAAGTGTCCCGGAAGATTGGCTCGACGCAGCGCGATAGCGGTCTGTCTGATCTCACTGGTGGCCGGATGCGGTGAGAATACTCCGGAGAAGCCCCCTACGGTACCGGTCAAGGGTCGAGTGACCTACAAAGGAAGTCCTTTGACCGGCGGCGATGTGACTTTTGCACCATCGGGAGGAGGTGTCGATCGACGAGCGGGTAGCGGTCCCATTCAGAGCGATGGGACATTCGTCATTTCGTCCTACCAGTCGGGAGATGGAGTCGAAGCGGGTGAATACAAAGTCTTCTTTAATCCTGCGCCGCCGAACCCCGACGCGAAGAGCGCGCCCGTCAAAAATCCGATTCCCGAAAAGTACAGGTCAGCGAAAACGACTCCGATCACCGAGGTGGTCGCGGAAGGGGACGCGAACTCGGTTGTCGAATATAAGCTGGACGAGTGATCGCGCGAACTTTTCGCGAGAGCAACACGCCGCCGGGGCACTCGCTCACCGTTCGGAACATCGTCAGGATAACGAAGTTTCGCCCGACTCTGGAGAGTCAGGCTACAGGTCGGGCGACCCCACTACTTATGTCCCTTTAGTCCTTTCCGTCCTGCTCAGCAAAGGGGCTCAAGGGACAGAAAACAATTGTCCGCCAAGTGCGTCAGACACCGTAAGCATTCGAACAATTCGTGACGCGAACTAATTCCCCGGTCCGCGACCTGACGGCCAATGGCACTGACTTCGTGAGCGGAATGGCGGTAGCCACAGGTGCTTTGTATCGATTTCTCTGGAAGAACCTGCAGCAAGCGCCGTGCCGCTCACAAGACAACGACAGTCTCGCCAATCGACAGGGACTGATTCTGCGGCCAGTCCGCTTTCCCCTCTCGCGATCAAATCGCCCGCCACATCTCGTTTCGCTTACCGGTTCCGACACGGATTCTGCGACGCGGTCTGCAATGTCCCGAAAAAACCCTACAAAAAATAGTTCGCGATATTCGCATTCCGCGTGTATACTTGCGTCGACCCGTGTCATGCAGAGCCGGCTGTTATGTCTCAGATTCCCAATGAATTGCCGCTGATCGATCCTCGGCTGTGTACGAGCTGCGGTGATTGTTTGAGAATTTGCCCGACACAATGCCTGGTGTGGGTGCAGCAGATTCCCAGGGTCACTGAGGATCAGGCCTGCATTCGCTGCCAGGTCTGTGCCTTGGTTTGTCCGGTGGACGCGGTTCGCTGGAGCTTGACGAAATTCTGACTGAGGCGGTCAGACGATACGACAAATGGCTGACCGTCCCACCTTCCCAAAAGCGATAATGCGTGGCCGATTTTGTAAAATCCATACTCAGGCTGGATTGCAGGAACGCAGTAGTCGCACCGATTCCAGACAATTTCAGCTCGAGGAACTTGCATAAACATGACTCTATGACTTGAAAATTATGGGTTCGTGCGTTGTGATCAGTCTGCAAACCAGTCCTCGGCTGGGTTGAATCAGTCGACCTCGCGGTTGCCCGATCGCAACCAATGAGGGGCATTCGTCCTGACCATTTCGATTCACCCTGGTGCTGTCAGCCCCTGCTGGGAAGACGGTATTTAACGCTTAGAACAAGGGAACGTAGAACATGAATCTGATTTCGACCCTGGCGGGATCGATGATGGAAGGCTTCTTTCCGGCTGGCTGGGATCTGGCGAAAATTGATGCCTGTGTCGACGACGATCCGGGAACCATCAGCAAGCGGCAGAAGTGGTGGCACAAGGAATATCAGCCGACTTCGTGTAGTTCTCAATCCGACTTCGACATGATGCTCGGACATGAGATTGCTTTATGTATAAAACAGACGCGAGACGAAGGCCGGCAGTTGGTCATGATCTTGCCGGTCGGTCCGATGGGCATGTATCGCTGGGCGGTTTATTTTTTGTCGTGCTGGAATGTGTCGGCCGACCATGTGCATGGCTTCAACATGGACGAATGGAGCGATGCGGAAGGCAATACGCTCAGTCACAATGACCCGGGGTCGTTCCAGTATTCGATGCAAAAGGCGTTCTATGGTCCGCTGGGTTCGCTGACGGTGCCGGTCAAACAACGGTGCTTCGCGACTCGCCGTACATTGCATACATACGACAATCGCATCGGTGAACTGAAGGCTAAAGGGGCCAAGATGGCTGTTGTCTACGGCATCGGCCGGGTCTGCCACATCGCCTTCTGGGAGCCGCACTTCGCCGCGGAATACGATACCGACACGGCCTGGAAGGATGCCACGCATCGCTTCGGGGCGCGGCTGCATCCGCTGACTATCGAGCAGAATGCGCTCACCAGTTTTAAGAGTCGTACGACGCTGGTGCCGTGCTATGCGAATACGATCGGCCCCAAGATTTTCCTGGCTGCCGACTATTGTATCGGCGGCGCCGATGGAACATTCGGCCGCGGTATGATGTGGCAGGGGCTCAGCCTGTGGATGTCGCTGCGACACATGCCGACTCGCTGGATTCCCTCGACCTACATGACCAGCATGCCGGGCAAATTGTTCTTCCTGGAAGACCTGGCCGGACCGTTGGTTGCCGATTGCAATTGAGAAACGCAATCAGATCTCCACCGAGCTTGTCTCGGTGGTCATCGGGCTTCTGCACTACGTCCGGTATCTGGGTCTCGTATCTGCGTAGTGCAAAGGCCCGAACCCACCGAGACAAGCTCGGTGGGGTTTGCTGGAGCCTTTCAGAGAAAGTAGCCTTCACGCTCTCGGTGAAGGCTACAATCCTATTCGGGCGGCGGCGAGTACTCGGTGTCGTTGGACGGTCGAGTCGCGGCATCCTCCCGCTTGCTACGGCGGACTTGGGTGATGCCCCAGACGATCATCACGGCGCCGACCGCGGCCAGCAATTCCGGGCTGTTGAATCCGCGCAGCGCCAATTGTCCTGATAAGCCGCCAATCACGAAGAACAGGCCCATTATGATATTTAGCATGGTCGCGGCTGGCTCTCCCGTCCGGTCGTGTTGAAGTATGAGTGCTGAACTGCAGAGCGCGGATCGCGCCAGATCTCTTCAGTCCAATGGCCTACAGCGTAGCCGGAGACTGAACGGTTTGCCAATCAGAATAGAGACCGGACAGGTCCTCAGCTACACTTCCAGTGGGTCCCGACGCAATCACATTGCCGTCGGATCCTGCTGTGCCGGGCAACATTGGTCCCCGGATTCTGGCGCCTCGATTGCGGTGATGGAAGTTCTGCCCGATGTCGCTCCGACCGATCTATCTCGACAATAACGCGACGACTCCGGTTCATCCTGAAGTCGTCGAAGTCATCGCGCGCTGCATGCGGGATGGTTTCGCCAATCCCGGCAGCCGGCATGTGGCAGGTCGCCGGGCGCGGGTCATTCTGGAAGATGCCCGCGAGACCATCGCGCGAATTCTCGGGGCCGATCCCGCCGAGGTCATCTTCACCAGCGGCGGCACCGAATCATCGAATCAGGCAATCTTTGGTTTGACCAGCGGGCGGCCAGGGGTGATCGTGCTCACTGCGGGAGAACACCCCGCCACGGCTGAGTCGTGCAAGGCCTTGCTGCAACGCGGCTTTCGCTTCCACACATTACCAGTTGATGCACGGGGGTTGCTGAGACCCGATGCGTTTGCCGAGATCCCCTGGTCCGAAGTCCGGCTAGTCAGCGTGATTCTAGCTCACAACGAAACTGGAGTCATCCAGGATCTGTGCGCCCTTTCCGCAATGTGCCAGGAACATCGCGTTCCGCTGCACGTGGATGCCGTCCAGGCGGTGGGCAAGATCCCCGTCCATTTCGGTCAGCTGGGAGCGACGGCACTCAGTCTGGGAGCCCACAAATTTCAAGGACCACGGGGGATTGGGGCACTGCTCGTTCGCCACGGGGTGAAGCTGACGCCGTGGATGTTCGGTGGTCACCAGGAGCAAGATCGACGCCCGGGCACCGAGGCCGTCCCGCTGATCGCTGGGATGGCTCGTGCGCTGGAGATCTGGGAATCCGAACAGGCCGAGCGAACTGCCCGGTTGACTCAGATGCGAGATGCATTGGAGGTGGGCCTGCAACGGCTGTGTGCTCCAGTCGTCATCAATGGAGCCGGGGCTCCGCGGTTGCCGAACACGTTGAACATCTCCTTCCCAAGTTGCGATGGCGAGGCCGTACTGGTGGCCCTCGATCTACAGCAGGTCTGCTGTTCGCTCGGCAGCACGTGTGCCAGTGGAGCCGCAGAGCCAGCGCCTTCTTTGGTCGCGATGGGGTGTCCTCCCGAGGTCTATCGCTCGGCAGTTCGATTCAGTGTTGGACCGGAAAATACCGAGGCGGAAATTGAGGAGGCCATGGTGCGGATTGCGAGAGTTATTGCACAGGCGAGATCACAAGCGACATAATTTGGACTGCGGTGATTCATCACCGCTTTCCCATGCCTGAACGCGTTGATTGCTCAATTCAGCACTAATAACAAATGGGCAGGCGAGCCGGGCGGCGTAAGCCCCCGGATTCTTTGCCATACAAATTTGGAAACACAGAGACACAGAGATAACAGAGATCGGAAATTCCTCTGTGTTTCTCCGTGCCTCTGTGTTTCCAAAATCCGTTTCGAAAAGAATCCGGGGGCTTACGCCGCCCGGCTCGCCTGTATCGTTATTTCATCGCTCCTGCTAAGACACCTCGATTCTCCTGTCAGCCACACTTAAACAGGAAAGCGGCGATGAATCGCCGCAGTCCAAATTTTAGGTGACTTAATCGCCGTCCAGAACTTCGTGGCCACCTTGAACCAGGCGGCGGGTCAGCCAGACTTCCATCACCAGCATGCCCAGCATCACGAGCAGCATCAATTGCCAGAACTCGGCCTTGGTGTTGTTCGCGAACATCTGGCTGCGGAGTTCGTCCAGGTTGGCCACGATTTTCAAACGATCTTTCCCCTCCAGGAAGTCGCGTTGTTCGCGGGTAAGAGTGGTCAAATCGGATTCGCGGCGATCAAAATTCACCACGCACAGTTCCCCCGCGGCACCTGCCACAGGCTGGCCGTTCTTCGCTGGGACCAAAGAGTAAACCCCAGGAATTGACGTATCGTCCAGCTTGGCGAGGGGCCGTAATTCGTCTCCGCCCATGGTCACCGGCAGCGTCAACTTTCCCGGTCCGCGAAAGACGCGCGTCGACTTATCAAACTCGCGAGTGACCGGCAGCAGCAGCGGTTCGCCCACCGCCACGTTACGCGACGTCCGGCCACCGGACACGAGATGAAACAAGGCCTCGTGCAGGAACGGCACATAGTCAGGTTTGGCAGGAAAGGTCGACCAATCGGAATCCAGCGGTGCGGTCATCAGGAGCACGCGGCCGTGCCCGAAAGTTCGTTCGATCAAGAAGGGAGCCCCGTTCGTCAGCCGGGCCTGAATCGTCGCCGACGGCAAAGCCTGTTTTGCCTGATCTCCGCCCGCTGCCTGGGCAGGAGTTACCTGCCACCATTTGTCGAAGCGAGTTTCCGTCAGGCCCCCTTGATGCTCTTTGCGAAAGGATTGGAGCCAGGGTAACTCCAGACTGGCGTTGTCGATTTGAATGGGGATCGCCTCGGCACCGGCAGCCGGCTTCGGTGGCTGGTCGATCTTTTCGAGGGTTCCCGGTAGCACCCCGTGTCCCAGTGCAAACAGCTTGTCGTTGTAGAACGTGCGGTCGACTCGATCACCGAGTGCCATCAGCAGCCCACCGCCGCCATCGACAAAGCTTTGTACCGCGGTCAGTTGCTGCGGGGTCAACTGCGGCACATTCGCCAGGACCAGCAACTGTGCGTCCCGCAACAGATCGGGCTGCAATTGGTCCAGGGCGATCACATGCGGCTTGATCAGCGAGCTTCTCGTGCTGCTGGCGCCCAAAGCAATCTTCAGGAAAAAGGCCTCGCTACGAGTCGGATCGGGATGAGGCGCCCCGTCCACAATGACGACCGGCAACGAAGGCGTCACTTCGATCACCGCATCGGCCCGGTTATCGCCGGGCAGCGAATCCGGATCGAGCACGACGCTCACCAGATGCCCACCCGCCGCCGTGAAGACATGGTCAAACTCGACACTGAACTCGCCACCGGGCGGGATGTTTGACGACTGGATCGTCGAATTCGCCAGACGCTGCCCGTCAATTTCCAGATAAACCTTGCGCGACGCGGCGGCCTCCCCGCCATGATGCCGCAGCTTGGTCTGAATGCGGACGGGCATCTCCGGCGCCGTGAATTCTCGAGACAGCTTGAGACGTTCCAAGCTAAAATTCTCTCGCTCGGCCACTGTCTGACCACCAACATCGACCACCCAGATGCGCGGGATAATCGCCGGCTGCCGACGCTGTTCGTCCAAAAACTCCCAGCGTTGAGGATCGTCAACGCTCCAAGGTCGAGCCTGCAAGTCGGTCAGAATGATAATGTCACGCGAGAGATTGCCCGCCGAATTGAGGATCCGCAACCCCTGCGAGGTGGCCTCAGCGAGATCGGACCCTCCGGCCGGCGGCGGCAGCCCGTTGAGTGCCTGCCGGATCGCTCGAAAATCGGTCGTGCCGGGAGTCACCACCGGGCGCACGACATCGCGCGAATCCAGCAAGGCGACAGTATCGCCACTTCGCAATTGCTCGAGAAAACGATGTGTCCACTGCAGGGCCGCGGCATGGGGCGTCGTCGTCTTGCCCTCCCAGCCCATGCTCGAGGAACCGTCAATCACCAGCACGACATCACGGGTTTCGGTCGAGTTGTAGCGGGCGAACCAACTGCTGGAAATCCAGGGCCGAGACAGTGCAATCGCGAGAATCGCAATCAGTCCCATCCGCAGGAACATCAGCCACATTTCTTCCAGCCGGACTCGTCGCTGCGTATTGCGGCCCAGTTCCAAAAACTGCATCGCCCCCCAGCGTACAACGTCGTACTTCTTCTTGCTCAACAGATGCGCCAGCACAGGCAGGGCAACCCCCGCCAACCCCAGCAGCATCATTGAGTTCAGAAACCACATGAGAAGAAATCTATCTGGTGATCAGCGTTGCGTCTCTTGCTACGTCCGTTCGAAATGTATTAATGGTAAGGTTGGAGCGGCCCTGGAACGGGTTCAACGTGGAAAAGTTGTCAAATCAGTAGCGAGCAAGTCATGACCAAGCGAGTCTTAGATGTCGGTCAGTGTAATCCGGATCATTCCGCGATTCGTCGTTTGCTGGAACGATCGTTCCAGGCCCAGGTCGTGCGGACTCATGAATTGCTGGACACTCTGCAGGCATTGCGAGAGCAAGCTTACGACTTGATCCTGATCAATCGCAAGCTCGACATCGATTACAGCGACGGGATGACGATTCTACACGAACTCAAAGCGGATCCCGAACTGTCCGCAATTCCGGTCATGCTGGTGACGAACTTCCCGGAATATCAGGCGCAGGCCGTGGAGGCCGGGGCGGTGCCGGGATTTGGGAAAGACGAATTGAATCAACCGCAGACAGTCGAGAAATTGAAGAAGTATTTGGGATAAGCGTCGGGCGCCCCCATGTAGCCTGACTCTCCAGAGTCGGGACCCCCGAGGAGGTACTCCGACTCGGCCCCCAGTTCCCAGGTAAGACGCAACGTGTCCTGCAACTCACCCGGTCCGATCACCTGACTCTCCAGAGCCAGCCGAATTGGACCGGATTTGGCATGCAACATTTTCAACTGGACTCCGAGTCGGAGTACCTCCTCGGAGGGTCCCGACTCTGGAGAGTCAGGCTACAGCGTCTACTGCGGCGCCTGTAACTGGGTTCGGATCTTGGCCAGATGCTGCCGCAGGTCGGGTTGATCGGGGAGTAGCGAAACCAGTTTCTGGCAGGCGTGCAGGATCGTCGAATGATCCCGGCCGCCGAAGTAGTCGCCGATTTTCTGCAACGACGAGTCGGTCAACTCGCGGATCAAAAAGATCGCGCATTGCCGTGGCAGGACCAGCCGCGGTTGACGCGATTTCGCCCGCAAGTCGGCGAGCGTGACCTGAAAGTGTCTGGCGACCAATTTCGCGATATCGGGGACCGGAAAGACGCGATGTGGGTGCTGCCCCAATAGGTGCCGACGCACCAGGTCCACACTCAGGGTCAGTTTTTTCTGCTGGGAGATTGCTCGGATTTGAATCAACACCCCCTGCAGTTCTCGCGGTGAGACGGCAAA
This sequence comes from Planctomycetaceae bacterium, assembly GCA_021732415.1. Taxonomy (GTDB): domain Bacteria; phylum Planctomycetota; class Planctomycetia; order Planctomycetales; family Planctomycetaceae; genus JAKFVC01. Next base: position 9,811 of record JAKFVC010000053.1, on the reverse strand, counting down.
CTTCTCCGCCAGATAAGGGATCACTTCCGGAGCCAATAACACCCCGGAACTCTTCACCCAATGGTTCAACAGCCGTTCGCGACTGGCGAGTGCCGGCAGTCGCAGCGGAACGCTGACCGCTCCGTGACACCGATTCACGAGTTCCGGAATCAAGCCCGAGACTTCGGCGGCGGACGTACGACAGGTGACGATCAATCGACACTCGTGGGCCAATACGTCATCCAGCATGGCGACCAATTGGCGTTGCGGCTCAAACTTCCCCGTCAATGCCTGTAAGTCCTCGATCGCCAAGACATCCAGTCGCTGAAATTGCTTACGAAACGTACGAAAGCCGCGCGTCTCGGCAGCCTCGGCATAGCGAGCAGAGAATTCAGCGGCGGTCAGCGCCAGGGTCTTCCAGTCGGGTTGAGTTTCAGACCATTGGCGCAACGCGGCCTGCACGAGATGACTTTTGCCAGTCCCTGAGGGGCCGTACAAAAAGACCGGGGGGAGCGGCTCGCCGTTGGCGGGAGAATCCCAAGACTGGAGCACAGCATGGGCAAATCGATTCTCGGGCAGGACCAGAAACTGGTCCAGTGCTGCGGCATCAGCGATGACATCAGGCTGACCTGAGGGCACGGTCCACAACTCCGCGTGGCGTGACAAAGTGCGACAAGGTTGACCGCACTTCTGGAATACGACTACCAGCAATCCCTGCTGGGCCGGGATCATTACTATATCAACTGGAGCGTTTGCCTCCAAGGAGAGGCGGGAAATGATGGAAAAATGACTAATGACTAATGACTAATGACTAATGACTAAAAGGATTGAACGGCACGGAATCGCGGCAACACATCAGGAACTTGCCAACTGTTCCTTTTAGACATTAGTCATTAGACATTCGTCATTCCCACACCTCTCTGGTACGATCAATCTCACAAATGCTCCAACAGATTTCCCTTTCCACCCCTGAGCCGCCCGCATGAGTTTCCCCGCCGAGATGCCGGCTGATCCGACCGCGCTCGCCAAGTTTGGCCGGCTGGAGGTCATTGCCAAACTTCTGGTTGAGGGATACCAGATGGGGCAGCACAAGAGCCCCTATAAGGGTTCCAGCATCGAATTCGTGGAACATCGCCAGTACTACCCGGGTGATGAGGTCCGCCATATCGACTGGCGAGTCTATGGCAAGACCGGCAAGTACTACATCAAGGAATTCGAAGACGAAACTAACCTGCGCTGCTATCTGCTGCTCGATGCGTCGGGCAGCATGGGCTACGCCGGTCGCACGATCAGCAAGTACGATTATGCACGGCAACTGGCGGCAGCACTGGGCTATCTGTTGCTGCACCAGCGTGATGCGGTCGGGGCGATCACGTTCGATACGCAGGTCCGCGATCGCCTCGATCCGTCGTCCAAGCCGCAGAATTTCTCGCAATTGATCCAGATTCTGGAATCACGCAAGACGGGCCACGAGTCCAGCCTGGGCAAGGTCTTCTCCGAGATCACGCCAACACTTAAGCGACGAAGTCTGCTGGTCATCTTGAGTGACTGCTTCGACAAACTCGACTTGTTGCGGAGTGCCTTGAACCAGTTTCGCCACCAGAAGCATGAAGTGATCCTATTTCACATCATCGCCCCAGAAGAACGCGAATTCCCCTTCAGCAAGCCCACCCAATTCCGCAGTCTGGAACGCAACGGCCATCGAGTCCTCGCCGATCCACATCGGCTGCGGCAGCATTATCTCGCCCAGTTCGAAGAATTCTGCCAGGCATTGAAGCACCATGTCGGCAGTGTGGGAGCCGACTATTACCAACTGGTCACCTCCGATCCCTATCAAACGGCATTTGGGGCGTATCTGAATTCGCGAAGTACGCGTAGATGAATGGTCGAGCGACTATGACAAAAGAGTTTTGGAACACTGATCTCCGCTAATCAACACTGATCAGAACAGAGCAGGCCAGTTGAGACCCTCACTTAAAATGCTCTGGATTAGTGTGGATTAGCGAAGATCAGTGTTCCAAAAATTCTTCGTAATTCCTGCAATTCGCTTGTAGTTGACTGTTCGTACCAAGGTCATTCAAGAATCCGAAAGGGCATATTTGCCACGGATTAACACTGATTAGACACGGATAGGATCATCCTTGACTTATCCCATTTTGACAACGGGCACTGGACACGGACGATCCGTTCTTCTTGAAATCCGTGTTTCATCCGTGGCAAAAATCTTCTTGATCGATTTATTTGCTCGAGTCGGGCGTACGCTCGAGCGTCGAGCACTGTCCGTGAACCTTTTCCTGGCTCGGGTGTCTGTCACCCAGCGCCTGATGAATGCTCGATGAATTACGCCGGGAGATCTATCATTCAGGTCGATTCGTGACCTATGATCTTGCGTCTTGCAGACTGAAACCGCGGCCCGAGTGACCCTGTATGTCTACGATGCTTGCCAGTGACCTTGCCGAGCCGGAAACGGAATCCAAGCTCCCCAGCTACTCGGCGTCAGTCCGCGAATTGCTCATCATTGCGATCCCGCTGGCCATCAGTGCTGGCTCCGTCACGATGATGCACATCGCGAATCGGCTGTTTCTGACGTGGCACAGCCAGGATGCGCTGGCGGCGGTGTTACCCGCGTCGATGTGGAACTGGACGTTGCTCAGTATCTTCATCGGGACGGCGCAATATGTGAATACGTTCGTCTCACAGTACGAAGGTGCGCAGCGTCCGGACCGGGTGGCCTCGGCAATCTGGCAGGGAGCGTACTTTGCCATCTTCGGCGGCGTCTTGCTGACCGTTCTGGCACCGCTGACGGCAGGCGTGTTCTACTTGTTCCCCGTTGAAAAATCGGTTCAGAAACTCGAAGTCCAGTATTTCTTAATTGTCTGCCTGGGATCGCTGCCAGTGGTCTTGTCGGGCGTGTTGGGATGCTTCTTCAGCGGGCGGCAGTTCACACGCATCACGATGGTTGTGAATCTGACGGGCAGCCTGATCAACATCGTGCTGGACTACATCCTGATTTTCGGCTGGGGTTCCATTCCCAGTTACGGAATTGTGGGTGCAGCCTGGGCAACCGTAACAGCCGAATTCAGCATCATGTTTATCTACCTCTGGCTGCTGTGGCGCAGCGCCGATGCCAAGAAATATCAACTCTGGAGCGCCTGGCGGTTTGATCGCGAGTTGTTTAGCCGGCTGCTGAAATTCGGTCTGCCGAGCGGCATTCACTTCTTTGTGGATGTCGCCGGCTTTTCAGTCTTCATCATGTTGATTGGAGTCATTGACAAGCGCGTGGCGGCCGCTTCGACTCTGGCCTTCAATCTGAATACGATGGCCTTTTTGCCAGTGGTTGGCTTGGGAACGGCTGTGTCGATTTTAGTAGGACAGCGCATGGGGGAGGGTCGGCCGGACGCGGCGGCGCGCACCACCTGGGTCGGCGTTGGCATTGCCATGATCTACATGATGACCTTCGGGCTGATCTATGTGGGCTTGCCGGACCTGATTCTGGCACCGTATGCCGTCGAATCGAATGCCGAAGAATTTAAGATCATTCGACCGATCGTGATCACCTTATTGTGGTTTGTCGCGGCCTATTCGCTGTTTGACGCGATGGCGATTGTGTTCGGATCGGCGTTACGTGGTGCGGGAGACACCCGCTTTGCCATGCTGTTTTCGTTCCTGACCGGCTGGGTGATTATGGTTGTACCGACATGGCTGGGGGTGCAATATTTCGGCTGGAAAAACAACCAGTGGGGCGTGCTGGCCGCCTGGAGTGCCTGTACGGCATTTGTCGTGGTGCTGGGGTTGGGATTGGGATTGCGGTTTCAGTACGGCAAATGGCGCACGATGCGCGTGATTGAAGCGCCGCCACCCGACGTAGTCGGGTAAGGCGAGCGTCCGGCGTGAGCCGGATGGTTGTCTTGCCGGTCCCAAGTTACCCAGCAACGACCAACTCCCAAAACGACTCGGGCGAGCCCGGCGGCGTAAGCCCCGGGATTCTTCTCCCGTGGCCGACGCTGCTAGCGTCGGTGTAAATGCCGACGCTAGCAGCGTCGGCCTCGGAAACCTGACTGATTTGAATGACGTTTCTTTGTTGTTCGTCAGTCGTTAACAACCATCCGGCTTACGCCGGACGCTCGCCTAGGGCCCTGCGGGCCATCATCACTTGCTGGCTTTTAGCGACGCGATCCACTCTTCGATCAGCTTCGCCCCTTCCTGATCGATCACGTTCGACCCAATATGCGGCATGCGGCCCAAACCCGGCAACGTCATCCGGCGCGAGATCAACGACTGCTCCGGATGACCCGGCGACAGCAGAGCCGGATTCTTCAGACCGAACGCACCATGGGCCGGCTTCACATCGACGGTGCCGGTCTTGTCCAGAGCCAGATCGTATAACAACTGGAACTCGGCATTGCCCCCGCCCCAGCGCATATGGCAATGCGTGCAATTGGACTGCAGGTACGACCGGGCTCGGTCGTTGAGACTCGCCTTTTGATCGCGGTAATCGACCAGCTTGGGGAGTTCTTTGGGTGGCGTCTTCAGTGGCTCTGTGAACAGGCCCAGGTGACTCCACGCTGCCAGTTGATTCGCAACTTTGCCGTTCCCGTAGTCATGGTCTTTATTGAGTTGGATCGTATTGAGGCCCAACACGAATTTCGCGGGCATCGTATGGCACATAATACACTGCGCCCGGCTGGGGAAATGCCAGACTTGCTCGCGCTGACCACCGGGTGCCTTCGCATCCTTGATGTTTAACTTCGCGTCCTGGCCGTTCTTGTCGGCGAGGGTCGCGTCGGTCTGCTCATCGTTCCAGATATAAGTGTAACCCTGCCAGTGTTGGTCACCCATTTCCTGGTTGCCGGCAAGTTGCTCGAACACCAGCACACGCGTCTCCAGTCGTTTCAAACTTTTCGGATTCCCCGGTTCGAGTTCGATCGAGAAATTCTTCACCGCGACTGTCCCGTCAGGGAAACGGAACCCAGGACGTGGTCCCGGAATGGCTCCCGGGTAGGTGATCGTCTCAAACTCGATTTTGGCATCTCCGGGAATCGCCAGCCAGCGGTCCTTCTGGGCACCGTCTGACCACAACTGCGAATTCACCGAATAGGGAACAAGCCCCGGGGACGGAATCAGATCCTTCGTCGAAGTAAAGAGGCCCGTGTCGCTCAGCTTTCTTGGAAAATCACTGGTGACCTTGGACACCGGTGCCTTGACCAGTTGATGCAACTGACCTCCGATGTGATCCACCAGGAACATCTCTCCATGTGAATCCTGCCCCCATTCGACGATACGCAGATTACCGTCGGCCAGTTCGCGATGTTCGGTCACCTTCTTTGTCGCATAGTCGTATCGCAAGCCCCAGATTTTGCCTGTGTCGTAGTCGCCGTAGATGTACATGCCCTTCAGCTCGGGCAAGCGTGATCCGCCGTAGACAAACCCGCCGGTGATCGACCGGAAATCAATGTGATGGTGCTCGACGATCGGCGGCAGAATGGGGGTCGGTCCAAGCTTCCGCTCTGGCCGGAAGGGATGAGCGGACTCCTGCACGCTCCAACCGTAATTACCGCCCGGGACGATGATGTGGATCGCTTCCCACAAGTCTTGACCAATCTCACCGGCCCACAAGGTGCCTTGGGGATCAAACCCAAACTTCCAGACTTGTCGCAGGCCATACGCATAAATTTCGGGCCGGATGTTCGCCTTGCCGACAAAGGGATTATCCTTCGGAATGCCATAGTTCTTGCCCGCATCGGGATGATCGACATCCAGGCGTAAAATTGAGCCCGGCAGATCGGTCAGGTCTTGTCCCGTCTGCAATTCATCCGCGATTCCGCTGGCATCTCCTGTGGCAATATACAGATCACCGTCCGGACCAAACCGCAGACACCCGCCATTATGGCCACCCGACGGCCAGGTCATCAGCAATTGCCGGCTGGCAGGATCCGCGGCGACTTTTCCCGTGGGCACATGATACCGGACGAGCTGTGTCCCTTCCGGATGCGGCGGCATGGCGTCGTTCAAGCAAACGACATAGATCAATCCGTTTTTCGCGTACTGAGGGTGGCAGGCCAAACCATAAACGACCGTACCGACATCAATCACCAGATCCTTCTCAGCGGTATCCGACTTGTTCGCGAACGAGAAAATCTTCCCGTGACGCTCACTGATCATGAACCGGTCCTGTCCTGGCACCGGAGCCAAACAGAGAGGTTCATCGAACTTCAACTTGGGAAAGGCGACCTGAGTCTTATACGGAGGCAACGGCTCAGGCGACCCTTTCAACTTCGAGGTTGTCCACGGGACACGCTTTTCTAGATCAAACGGTGTTTTCTTGGCCGCCGCGGTCTCAGCGGCCGTCGAGGGACGCAAGTTGCCAAGGAACCCAGCCAGCAGCAGCAAGCCGGAAGCCAGAATCAGAGGATAAAACGCAGAACGGGACATAGCTCGATTCCTGGGTGAGGCGTCAGGATTAAGTCGAAATGACAGTGGAAGCTACAGCGTATAGCGGCAGGCGCGGAACGTCAAACAAATCGGCATCCTTGGATGTTTTGAGGTGGATGATTTCAATCGAGAAAATGAGCGACCATCCGATACATCAGTCTCACGCAAAGGCGCCAAGACGCAAAGGGGAGTTGATGAAACGTTGCTCCTTCCTCTCGTTCTTGGCGCCTTTGCGTGAGACATCTTCTTCTCTTCCAAATCACGAAGTCAGTTCTCTCCGAAACAGTTGCCAAATGTCTCAATCCATCCATAATTCGACATCATCGTCCGCAGTACCGTGGGACGGGTCTCCAGGCCCGTCCGTCCCGCAGCGCTTCTGGAAACATGTCCTCGATTCCTATTTCGGATGCCGTTAGGGACTTGGGGCTCGAAAAGAATTGAAGCAAAGGGACGGACGGGCCAGGAGACCCGTCCCACGATACCATGCACGGTGCAGCTTTCACGGTCAGCTGGGTAAACTGACGGCTCATAGCGCGGAGATTGCATTTTGGAAAGCACAATCATGCAAGCAACTTACGTCAGATCGTGGCTCGTTGCAGTGGCCATACTTCTGGCATTTTGCAGCAGCTACGTCTCGACGTCCGCCGCTCCGCCTCAAGCCGGCGTCAAATTGCTGGTGCCGGCGTACTTCTATCCGGATGGCGAGGGACTGAAGACTTGGCACAAGCTGATCGCCGCAGGGACCAAGACGCCGATCATCGCGATCGCCAATCCGAACAGTGGACCGGGAACCGCCATCGATCCGGCCTACTCGAAAGTGATTCAGGAGGCTCAGGCGGCCAAAGTCACCATCATCGGATATGTCTCAACCAGTTATGCAAAACGGACCGCCGCGGACATCAAGCATGATATTGATCAGTGGTTGAAGTTTTACCCCTCGATCCAGGGGATCTTTTTCGACGAACAGACCAGCGAAGCGGCCAAGTCGGACTTCTACCTCGATCTGGCCAACTACGCCCGGAAGAAAATCCCACGGGCGTTCATCGTCACGAATCCCGGGACGAACTGTGCCGAGGAATATTTTTCGAAGAACGTCGCGGATACGATTTGTGTCATTGAGAATGGCGAGGGTTTAGAAAAATACACGCCTCCCACCTGGGCGAAGAAATATCCTGCGGAACGGTTCTACGGATTAGCGTATCATGTGAGTAAAGCGGAAGGCCTGCGGACATCAATCCAAGCGGCCTCGCAGAAACATCTGGGATACGTGTATATCACCGACGACACGCTGCCGAATCCGTGGGATACATTGCCGCCGTATTGGGATGCAGAGATTCAAGCGGTCAATGCACCAAAATAATGGTCGTAGCCGTACCGGCCCATCAGCCGGAACGCATTAGCGTCCGGTTCCGAAAAAGTCAGAACGAAAGATAATCCGAACCGTGGGCTAGCACCCCCGCGGCTGATTTGAGGAGTCCTGCTGCAGTATGTCCGAATTCCAGACTGTCGCCAAAGTCGGTGAGATCCCGGCCGGTGAAGGCCGTGCCTATCGGGTCAACGACCGCGTGGTGGCTGTGTTTTTTATCGATGACCGCTATACGGCCATTGATGATATTTGTCCCCATATGGGTGCCTCGCTGGCGTCCGGATATGTCGAGAACGGGTCAGTCACCTGTCCCTGGCATGACTGGAGTTTCAGCGTCTGTAATGGCACGTGGATGAACAATCCCAAGGGAAAGATCTGTCAGCAAGTGTTTGAAGTCCGAGTCGAAGGGAACGAAATCCAAGTGCGGGCCGCAACTTGAATTCACCATGTAGCCTGACTCTCCAGAGTCGGGCGCATTGGCATTCGTAGCGGAATCTCGTAAGAGTTCCGCCGGAGCGCCTGAAGACTAATGCGGAACTCTTACGAGATTCCGCTACGCTGGTTCTGGACCTCGCCCGACTCTGGAGAGTCAGGCTACGAAAGAATGAGCCCACCATGCCCCTGATTCACCCGCAACCCCACTTGGCCTCGATCCCCTGGGAACAACGTCTCGAATCGATCATGGAAATGATGCGCGAGATGAGTACCTCGCGCGATCCGCAAGAGATGGTCCGCCAGTACGCCGCTCGGATCAGCGAATTGCACCCAGAAGTCGACCGGCGGATGTCGCTCAGCCGACGCGGGCTGGAGTGGCCCTGGTTTCGGGTCACGCGGTTCACCGAATGGGAAACGGAAATCAATCCCTGGTCACAGGCGGACAAGCTCCCGTTGTTGAAGGGTGGAATTCTGGCCGAACTGATCTACGCTGACGAACCGCGGATTATCGATCAACTGGACCTGGCTCCGAATGATCCCGCGGCCAAGTTCCTGGCGGGACAAAATTCGCTCCAGGCGATTCCGTTGTTAGATCAGGGGGTCGCCCTGAACATGGTCGTCCATTCTCGCACGATCCCCAACGGTTTCGATCCCGAACGGCTGCCCGAGACCTTCTGGATGGCCAACCTGTTTGGCCGAGCCACCCACAATCTGGTCCTCGCCGATCAGATCCAGAAAGCCTATGAAGAAGTGGACCGCGAACTGAAGGCAGTCGCCGATATCCAGCGTTCTCTGCTGCCGAGCAACCTGCCAGAAATTCCCCACTTGAAGCTGGCCGCCAACTACCAGACCGCACGCCGTGCGGGGGGCGACTACTACGACTTCTTCCCGTTACCCGATGGCCGCTGGGGCATCTTGATCGCCGACGTCAGCGGACACGGGACGCCCGCCGCCGTGATGATGGCCGTCATGCACAGTATTGCTCACAACTACCCCGGCCCGCCGAACCCGCCGAGCCAGATGCTGGCCTATCTCAACGACAAGCTGGTCACTCATTACGTTGGTGACAATGGCACGTTCGTCACCGCGTTTTATGGCATCTTCGATCCGAAGAGTCGACAGCTCGCGTATTCGTCTGCGGGTCATAACCCACCTCGAGTCCGCGGCTGCGGACGCGACACTGTAGCCGAGTTAAATCGCGCCCAACGACTCCCCTTGGGTGTGGCCCCCGGAGTGCAATTTGCCGACTCGGTCCAGCAACTGATTGCCGGCGACCAATTGATCCTTTACACGGATGGCATCGTCGAAGCGTCAAACCCGGTGGGCCAGCTGTTCGGCACGGAGCGGCTCGATGCCCTCCTGGGCAGCTGCAATGACGAACCAGCCGACATCGTCGCCGCAGTCTTGCGAGAACTGGAAGCCCACACCGAAGGCCAACCGGCATCGGACGATCGCACGCTTGTCGTGGCGAGAGTTCTGTAGTCAGGAGTCAGTCGCCACGCATTCGTGGGATGAGTCGTGATTCGAGTGTATCGGGCCGACCGCTCCGAGAAATTCTGGCTCCCCTCGCCCTGGTACTCCGGGGAGAGGGGCTGGGGG
>JAKFVC010000001.1 GCA_021732415.1 Planctomycetaceae bacterium | reverse complement strand
AGTTGCGGGGCTCGCTTCGCTCCGGTTCGCTAGCGCTCACCTCCGCGAAGCGAGCCCCGCAACTCCAAGAGGGAATGTGACATTTCTAAAGCGGCAGACCCTGTGACATTTCTAAAGAGGTCTGACAACCCCTGATCTGGTCTTGCTGAATGTCGTGCTGCGCGACATTCTCGGTATAGTCGGTAATGTTGGTATTTTGAACGAAACACTCAGGCCCAGGTGTCGTGTGTTTCCAAAAATCACCTTGTCACGGATTTCTTGACCTACAGTTTTTACAGATAGAAGGCACACTTTGTCGTGAGCCCCATCAACGAAGCTGCGGTGCAAGGAGAGCAAACCGTGTTGGCCCCCTCGAAGCCTCGTGTGCTGGTCGTCGATGACGATCAGGACATCCGCGACACTCTCGAACTGATTTTGACCGAGCTCGGTTACGAAGTCATTCTGGCGCAAGATGGCACCGCCGGGATGGCGCGAGCCGAACGGGACGCCCCGGATCTGGTCATCTGCGATTTGATGATTCCCCACCGCTCGGGAATCGCCGTCTTGGACAGCCTGAAGGCGCGTACGGTTCGCCGGCTGCCCGTGATCATGATGTCCGGCAGTAACGAAGTTCGCCACCGCGAAATGGCCGAAGCCCGCGGTGCTGACGGCTGGCTGCACAAACCGTTTGACGTGCCCCATTTTCTGCGAGTCGTCGAAAAACTGTTGCCGGTCGGCGAATGTGCGACCGAAGCCAAAGTATAGGTTGCCTGGATCTCATAAGTCCCATTCGTCCCCTGTGTCCCATAAGTCCCATGAAATACATGGGACGGATAGGACTTGTGGGACCAATGGGACTTATTTATTGCTGCAGCAGCTTACGGCACCTTCCGCGCGGTAAACTTCTTCGGCAGCGGATATCCCAGCGTGTCCTGATTCGGCTTGAAGCCCCCCTGGTCCACATCCACGAACATGGGATTGGACACCGCCACGGGTCTGACATTTCCGCGCGTCGGTCCCATGACACGCTTCAGTGTCGATTGCTCTCCGGCTGCGACCACGATGACGTGGCCATCTTTGGGCAGCATCAATTCCAGCTTCTGATCGAACTTCACCGAGCCCTCTTTCGCGAAAAGTTCGGGATGCTTTTCTCGGGTGAAATCCAGCGACTCAGCCAACTGCCCATTCACCAGTACGAAGACATGATCGATGTCGAACCAGTTCGGGGTCTGGACTCGAACGTGCAATTGCAGCTTGCCCGATGTGGCCACCAGGTCCTGGCCAGCAGTGAATGACTCCGATTTGCCGGTCTCATTCATTTTCACTTCCAGGAACGGCCCGTTGGACATAATCAGCCGTCCCTGAGTCGTCGCCGCCACGATGTCCAACGGCTTGACCTCGGTCGGATCGTCCGTTGAACTCTGCACCCAGTTCCTCAACCAGCCGGTGCCATGAAAATTGTCATGCGCGTCTGAGTTCACCACGCCCGGAAATCGCTGTCCCTGATTGATCAATTGCAGCCAGCCGAACATCGTGTTGTTGAATTCCATCCCGTTACGCTGAGTCTGCGGCGTCCGCTTCAGGATGCAATCGATCGGATGCACTTCCATCGCCCCGATATGCGGTCGCATGCGGTCATAGCCGCTGTCAGGCTCGCCGTCTCCGTCCTTGTCGTAGAACATCCAGCCCAAGTCCGGATGATTGACTTGCACCAGTTTCTCGCTGTGTTTGTCCCACAGTGCCAGTCGTTCGATTTGCGTGGCAGGATCCGTATCGGGCAGTGGACCGCCGCCGTCCTGGGCAAACGGCCGTCTGACCATCGGGAAGGCGTTTTGATGATTCAATGGCAGCGGCTGCCCGGTCATCTCGATCCCCGATACCGTTCCAATAAACTTTCCGACACCCAGCTCCGCAATGACCGGATCGTAGGTATCGATGCGGTTGTGTTCGGTGCAGGGGACGAACTCGAGGTGCTCGCAGACATGATTCAGCACCCGGCCGACCTGGCTGGCAGTGTTGTCACCAGACGGAGAACTGTGGCTGTGATAATCGGCACTGATCCAACCGGGCGTCGAGACCGTCCGCTTCAACCGGCCAGTGAGCTCAGCGGTTTTCCCGGTTTCAATTGTTAGCGTCGTGAAGATGGCGTCGAATTCTGGGCCATGACTGATGGTGACGTTGTACTGACCTGCGGGCAGGGTTTGCTCGAACGTTCCCAGCGGGGCATAGCGGAGATTCTGCACCCCGAACGACGCGGTTGCGGGGCCGAAGTCAGGTTGTGGTGTTCCCGCTTGAGCCAGAAACTCCACCTTGCACGGGATCGGTTGTCCTTCGGCATCGGTGATTTTCGCGACCACTTTTCCAGGGCGATAATTCGAGACCCGCAGTTCTTGAGTCGTGTCACTGGTTTTCTCCTGGCGGTACTTGAGATCTCGAGCAATCTCCACACCCTGCGCCTGGACTGAGACCGCGTATTCTCCCGGGGGCAGGGCGGTTGGCAGAAATCCTTTGTTGTCGGTCCAGCCGCTGCCGTAGAGAGCGTCTCCTTGGCGGAAGGTGACTTCGGCCTGCTGGATGCCTCCCAGTTCACCGACGACACGAATCTGCACGCGGGGTATCGTTTCTCCACGCATCTCTGCCGCGAGCGCGTGGGCTTCGAGCAGATCCTGGCCGACAAACAGCCAGCGTGTGAATTCAAACTCGTCTCCGGGCATTAAGGTCACTTTGTCATCGCCACGGATTTGATACTTGATGGTGGATGTCTTCGCATCGCTGTTCATGTCCATCGACACGCCCGCGCAGTCGATCGCATACGCTTGTTTCCAGAAGCGATCATGAGCCCAGAAGGTTGTGCCTTTCCCATTAGGAGACTTCACCATCAATTCTTTACCAGAATCGATTCGCAGATCATCAACCAGCGGGACAACCAGCGGCTTGGCACCGGGATTGGTGAATCTGGTCGAGACTGTCAGAAACGGTTCGTCGTGTTCGAGCTGATACGTGACGGTTATGGCCGGCTGCCCCTCGGTCGCGGGGGCTTCAAGCTGGACGGACACCGATTTCGCCGTGGTCTGCGATTGAGATTCGAGATCCAGGGGCATCTTCTGCGGTCCGATGATCTTCCATTCGCGGAACGCAAACTGCCGCTGCCCGGGATAGTAAGCACTCAGTTGATCGCTGGGCGCCTCGCGCGTGGTGAGATCGATCAACGCTCCGGCGACCTGCTTCACTGTCATGTTGGCGTTGCGCGTCGCCAACGGCTGGGCGATCACCGCCGTCAAATAGGCATTCCGCAGGACGATATCGCCGACGATGGCATCGACCTCTTTGCCTTCAGGAGCGAATTGTTTCCAGTTCTCCGCCGTCAATCGAGCCACTTCGACTGGTGCCGAGCTATCCTGCGCCTGCCCCCAGACGACCAATCCAATCACGGCTGCCGTGCAGCCGGCAATCAGTTGTTTCCTGCGAATCATGCTCAGTTCCTCGTCTTTTGTTCCGGCTCTGTGGAGTCATCACGGTGTCTGTGAATTGTGCCCGCATCATAGCTACGGGGGATTCTCGAATCGAACATGGGGATTGATCCTCATCGGTTTTTCATCGTTCGCAAACCCGTAGCCCGACTCTCCGAGTCGGGAGCTTGAAACGGAGAAGAACCCGACTCAGAGAGTCGGGCTACAGGTTCGGCAGAGCCGAACCAAATCCACCATGCGGTAGAATTCGCGGACTGGGCAGGCCATCATATGCAGAACGATTCAGTCCTCGCTTCGATTGTCACCAGGAGTCATTCATGCTGCGCCGCGCAATGTTGACCATTTCGTTTATCCTCGCGATGGGAGCCGTTCCCACTTGGGCGGCGGGCCCCGAACCGACTCCGTTGTATCCCGACAAAGTTCCTGGTGCGACTGGTACGGAAGAGCCCGATCGCCCCTCGGTGCGCATTCATCTGCCGCCGAAAGATAAGGCCAATGGGGCGGCCGTCGTGATCTGTCCCGGGGGCGGGTATGGCATCATTGCCATGGACCATGAAGGCTCGCAGGTCGCCAACTGGTTCAATTCGCATGGTGTCACGGCTTTAGTCTTGCGCTATCGGTTGTCACCGTACCGTCATCCGATTCCCCTCAACGATGCGCAGCGGGCCATCCGTTACGCTCGGGCCAATGCCGAGAAACTGGGGATCTCGCCCCACAGGATTGGCGTGATGGGATTTTCCGCGGGGGGGCATCTGGCCTCAACCGCTGCCACGCACTTTGACGCGGGGCAGAAGGAGGCCACTGATCCCGTGGACCGAGTCAGTTGTCGGCCCGATTTTGCGATTCTGGGTTATCCGGTGGTCAGCTTCACTGCGGATTTTGCCCACAAGGGATCTGGACGCAATTTGATCGGCGAAAATCCCGATCCGCAGCTGCTCGATAATCTGTCGAACGAAAAGCAGGTCACCAGCGACACGCCGCCTACGTTCCTCTTCCATACGGGTGATGATACCGGCGTCCCCGCGGAGAACAGCGTAGCATTCTTCCTGGCCCTGCGCAAAGCCAAGGTGCCGGCCGAACTGCATGTCTACCAGCAAGGTCCGCACGGGGTCGGGTTGGCTCCGGGAGACCCCGCACTCTTTACTTGGAAAGACCGCTTGTTGGACTGGTTGCGCCAGAATCGATTCCTAGCGGACGGAGAGCTCGCTGCTGTCCAAGGGAAAATCACGTTGGACGGGAAACCGCTCAAGTGGGGCCAATTGACACTGGTTCCCGCCGACTCCAAGTACAAGCCGGTCGGTTTTGCCATGATTTCCAACGGCAATTTTAAGCTTGCGAAAGAACGTGGAGTCTTGCCTGGCGAATATTCGGTGCGCGTCGTCAATCAGGGAGATATCACTCACCGGCAGACTCTGGAGGATGTCCAAGAAATCGCGCGTGAGAACAGTGGCCTCCGCGTGATGGTCAGCGGCGACAAACCCAACACATTCGATTTCGATCTGAAGAAACAGCCTTGATCGCAGCTTGCCACTGAATGAGTCGAGACATGCAACAGTTCGCGGCAGGGCTTCCTTGGCCGGGTGAGGTTTCCTTGAGTTTTTAAACACCGACCACCATTCGTCGCCGCCGATTGTCCTCTGCCAAGAATGTTTTGCTGTTTTTTTGGGCAGCTTGTCATTCTTTCTATGCACGCTGGACAGTGTCTTGCCGGGAATGTTATAGTAATTTTTCGCGAAGGTCGCCGCCTAAGGAGCGCTCTCTCCATCTAGGCTGGGAACTTCGTGAAGTCTTTGAGCTGTCATCGGATAGGTTTGTCTGCCGCCACGAGGTGAAGCGTGGTGCTCGTCATGAGCCGTCGTGGACAAACTGCCTCCATGTAGCGTATGTTTGAATACTGTTCTGTGCCGCCCACGCTCGCGGGTGGCAACTTTAGACGAGAGTGGCACAATTGAAGTTGCCATGTCTGTTAGTGTTCGTACGCGCAGTGAGGAGTTTCTGATGTTCGGTGGTATCGGCCGTTCTGGCCTCGTTTTCGCATTCATTTTGCTCTGCGGCAGCAT
Source organism: Planctomycetaceae bacterium (assembly GCA_021732415.1). GTDB lineage: Bacteria > Planctomycetota > Planctomycetia > Planctomycetales > Planctomycetaceae > JAKFVC01. The sequence continues at coordinate 88,491 of JAKFVC010000001.1, read as the reverse complement.
GGCCTGGGCTGATCCTGCGCCCCCCCCGGCGACTGTCCCCGCGGCATCTGCGCCGGCACCGGATCCGGAGGCCAACTTTAGTGCCGCTGATACCGCGTGGATTTTGGTTTCCGCCGCACTTGTCTTGATGATGACGGCGCCTGGCCTGGCCATGTTTTATAGTGGTCTGGTCCGCAAGAAAAACGTCCTCGGCGTGATGATGCAGTGCGTCTTTCTGATGGGCATGATGTCGCTGATCTGGGCGACTTATGGATACAGTCTGGCATTCGGTTCAGATGTGCTCGGCGGGTTTGTCGGTGGCGGAGATTTCCTATTGCTGAATGGAGTCATGCCGCACTGGGATGAATCGCAAGGCAAGCTCATTACGCCGATGGAAGGGACCCTGCCGAAGTCGCTGCACATGGTCTACCAGATGATGTTCTTCATCGTGACGCCCGGCATCATCGGCGGTGCGTTTGCGGAACGCATGAAATTCAGCACAATGGTCGTGTTTTCCGCGTTATGGGGGACGTTTGTCTATTGTCCGCTGGCACACTGGGTCTGGTCTGCGAATGGCTGGCTGTACGTCGGCACTTATGCGTCGTTCGACTTCGCCGGTGGCACTGTGGTGCACATCAGCTCGGGCTTTTCTGCCTTGGTTTGTGCCATTTTGATTGGCAAACGCCTGGGTTTTGGCCAGGAGCCGATGCCGCCGCACAATCTCACCTATACTTGCATTGGCACAGGTTTGCTGTGGGTGGGCTGGTTCGGATTCAATGCGGGGAGTGCTCTCGGTGCGAATCGTATGGCGGTGAACGCATTTGTCGCGACGCACCTCGCTGGTGCGGCCGGTACCGTTGTCTGGGCCGGGCTGGAATGGATTCTGCGAGGCAAACCGAGCATCCTGGGTGCGTGTTCGGGAGCGCTGGCGGGACTGGTCTGCATCACACCGGCCTGTGGCATGGTGACGCCGATCTCGGCGATCATCTTCGGCGTGGCGGGTGCCGCTGTCTGCTTCTATTTCTGTACTGTTGTTAAATCCAAATTCAAGTACGACGATGCTCTTGATGCGTTCGGGGTGCACGGCATCGGAGGGACCCTGGGGGCCATTCTGACCGGTGTGTTTGCCACACGACATGTTCTCGGCAAGCCCCTTCCGCAAGGTTTGCTGGAAGGAAATTCGCAACAGGTGTTCAATCAATGTGTTGGAGTCGTCGCCGCCATTGTCCTCAGTGTCGTGGTGACGGTCATTCTGCTGAAGATTCTCGACGCGACCATGGGCTTGCGGGTGAGTCAGCAGGAAGAGCTGCAAGGGTTGGATGTCGCGCTGCATGGTGAAGAAGGGTATATCTTCTACTGATATCCGAAGAAACGTCGTTATCGTGTCGCCGACCCCTTGCGGTGGGCTGACACTGGTCCACAATTAACATATGGCACTGCCTGACAGGACCTGCCAGGCGGTACCAGCGGAGTGAAGCACAGTTTTTTTCTGGGGGGACTTCCATCCCGCGCTTACCCGGAACATTACCTTTAGAAAGTGTCGAGCCATGAAGAAGATTGAAGCAGTGATCCGGCATTTCAAGCTGGAAGAAGTCAAGGATGCGCTCACCAAGTCGGGTGTGCAGGGCATGACCGTGACCGAAGTGCGCGGGTTCGGTCGGCAGAAGGGCCACAAGGAACAGTATCGCGGTGCAGAATACACAGTCGATTTCCTGCCCAAAGTGAAGTTGGAAGTCGTCGTCGCCGATGCGGAAGCGAAGAAGGTCATCGATACGATTATTCAGACCGCCCGTACCGGGCAGATTGGCGATGGCAAGATTTTCGTCACCAATCTCGAAGAACTGGTTCGTATCCGGACCGGCGAAACGGGCGAAATCGCGATCTAGTCTGCCGTTCTTTTATGAGGATCCTTCGCGATCATTGGGGATTACGAAGGTTGCTAAAAGGTTGCTGAAGGGGGAGAGTTCATCGGTGCCGGCGTGTCCCGGCTAAGTCGGTCATTTCCGGCTTGGCACATGGGGTGGCGCCTGATCCGGCTTGTCTCCCCCCAAGCGGCCGTCTGCGACAGTGTGGTAAGTACCTTCATCTCTACTGGCAAAACCGTGATCGCCGTGTGACAGTGCTGCGTCGGCACTTTCATCTCTGGATCGGTGATGGTTATGGCCGAGCGCTCATACGAGAGTCTGTCATGAAAAAAATTGAAGCCATTATCCGACACTACAAGCTGGAAGACGTCAAAAACGCGTTGACCGCTGCTGGTGTGCAGGGAATGACCGTCAGCGAAGTCCGGGGATTTGGACGGCAACGCGGGCACAAGGAAATGTACCGCGGTGCCGAGTACACCGTCGACTTTCTGCCCAAGGTGAAGATGGAACTGGTCGTCGCCGACGACATTCTGCAGACTGCGATCGACACGATTATCAAGGTAGCACGCACCGGCCAGGTGGGTGACGGCAAGATTTTCGTCACGCAGTTGGCGGATGTGATTCGTATTCGAACGGGTGAAGCGGGCGGCGACGCGATCTAGAAGCAGGCCGGACAAACCTGTCCGGCGCTCACCAAGACTGTCTCGGCTAGATATCGTTCCTCACAGAAAGACGGACAAGACTGTCCTTCCTGAGTGGGGAGCGTGACGTCTCAATATTCATGCTTGACGGACGAGTCGCTCGGGTCATAACGCAACGATTTTTGTTGGCCGTCGCACGTGAGTCCCCATTATGACCGCTGTTCCCCAGGGCACAACGACTCCTCTGGAGCGTATCGCCGCGAACCGGAAGCGGGTCAGCGACATGCGCGAACAGGTGCAGCGTCGTTTTCGGGAGGGTGCGGATGGCGTCAGCCTGCTGGCGACCCTGTCCGAATCGGCAGACAAGCTGGTAGTCGATTTGCTGGACGAAGCACTCGCTGACGTCACGCCGGAAGTGCGGGCCCTCATCCAGAAACGCCTGGTGGTGTTGGCGGTGGGGGGGTCGGGTCGCGGCGAAATGTGTCCCTATTCGGACGTCGATCTGCTGTTTCTTTATCAGCCCGACGTACACACGAACGAAATCATCCAGCAGGCCACATCGCAAGTCGTCCGTGATTTGTGGGATGCCTGGGTGAAGCTGGGGCACAGCGTTCGTACGTTTCACGATGCCCTGGCGATGGCCAAGACCGATCTGCAGTTTGCGACATCGCTTGTGGAAATCCGCCCCTTATGGGGTAACCAGGAACTCGGCGAATCACTGCATCGGAAGTTCTACAAGAACGTCATTCGTCTGCGTCAGACGGTCTTCATCGATGAGTGCGTGGCGTCCCGGCAGGCCGAGTTCCAAGAGGGGGACGGCACCGTTCAGCAGTTGCAGCCCGACGTCAAGAAATCAGCGGGTGGGTTGCGCGACATCCAACTGCTTAAATGGATCGGCTATGCTCGCCGGCAGACGGCAGATCCGGGAATGTTGAAGCGGCTGGGGGCGTTGAATCGCGACGAGTATCACGACTTGCAGCAGGCCCATGAATTCCTGTCTCGTGTCCGCATCGATCTGCACTTTGCTGCTGGCAAGCCGCAGGACGTCCTCTCGCGCGATGAACAGGCCCGGATTGCCCAGGAACGTGGATTTCTGGAAGTGGATGGAAACCATCCGGCCGTCCAGTTCATGCAGCAGTACTTTCACCATACGGCGAATGTCGCGCGAATCGTGAAGCGGTTCATTACGCTGCAACGCCCCCGGTCGCTTGCGTCGCGATTGTTGAAGTTCGTCATGCGGCACCGTGCAAACGATGTCTTTCTGGTCGGGATGGATGAGATTGATGTCCAGCTCGGTTACCGGACGACGCTGTGTGGCAGTCTCGAGCAGATCCTCAAGCTCTACGAGCTGGCGAGTCTCTATCGGGTTGGAGTCGCTCCCGAGTTGGCCGAAGCAGTCGCGCTGGCCACTCCGAAGTTGTCGAATCTGTGTACTACCGAAGAGGCCGCTCTGACCGTTTCGATCTTTCAGCGAGGTCCCGCGCTGGGAAAAATCTTGCGGAGCATGTACGAAACCGGGGTCCTCGAACGGGCGATTCCCGAATTCAGCCGCACGCGGTTTTTGCTGCAATTCAATCAATATCACCACTACACCGTCGACGAACATACCTTGCGGGCGATTGAGGCCGTCACCGGTTTTGAGAACGACTCCGGGACCCTGGGCGAAGCCTACCGCGCCGTGCATAACAAAGATGTCCTCCATCTGGCGGTGCTCCTGCACGATGTCGGCAAGGGGGGCACCCAGGACCACAGCACTCTGGGGAAGGAACTGGCGGGGCACGTCGCGGAGCGTCTCGGGCTGACGGCTCACAAGCGCGAGATGCTGATGTTTCTGGTTCAGAAGCATCTCGTCATGCCCGACCTGGCCCTGCGACGTAACCTGGCGGATCCTGAAGTCTATCTCCCCTTCAGCCGCGATGTCGGCAGCGTTGAGATTCTGCGAATGCTCTATGTCCTGAGCGCCGCGGACATGATCGCGGTCGGGCCGGAAACCTGGACCTCCTGGAAAGCCGGGCTCCTTGCCGATCTTTATCGGCGTGTGCTGGAGGTCCTCAGCGGCCAGTCGGTCCATCAGCACGAGCAAGAATTGCTGCGGCGCAAACGAGATGCCGTGCAACTGGAAATGGCTGCGGCAGTCCAGTCTGGGCAATTCACTGAGGAGTGGATTGAGTCCACCTTTGATACCCTGCCACGACAGTACGTTGTCGATACGGCGCCCGTCGAATTGGCTGCCGTTCTGGGTTTAATGCAGACTCTGCGGGACGATACAGTCCATGTGCGGTCGGCATTTGATGCCGAGACAAAAACCGTCGAATTCCGCGTGATTGCTCGAGATCGCATCGGATCGGGCTGTTTCAGCAAGATGGCCGGGACGCTGGCAGCGAAGCGGCTGGATATCTTGTCCGCTCAGATTGCGACCACGACGGAGGGAGTGATTCTCGACAGTTTCCGCGTCATCGATCACGACTATTTTGGAGCCGTGCCCGAATCGCGCATGCAGGAAATCGGAGCGGCGATTCAGGGCGTCTTGCTGGGCCGCAACACGGTCGCCGAATTGTTCGCGACCAATACTCGCCATCAAATCGCTGCACACATGGTCGTGAAGATGCCGACGCGGGTCGTGATCGACAATGACTCGTCGGATAAGTGCAGTGTGATCGACGTCTTCGCCGACGACCGCACCGGCTTGCTGTACGTCATCACCAAGACGCTGCTCGATCTGGATCTGTCGGTCAGTGTGGCGAAGATCGCGACGCACATCGATCAGGTCCTGGACGTGTTTTACGTTACTGATCACAACGGACAAAAGATCCAGCAAGGCCAGCGCCTGGTAACGATCCGCGACACGCTGCAAAAGCGAATCGAAACCTTCGAAGCCACAGGCGTCCTGGAGGACTCTCGGGTTCCATTGTCGATTTAAGTGCGCAGCACGCCCGTAGCCCGACTCTCCGAGTCGGGTTCTGTAGCTTGACTCTCCAGAGTCGAGCGAGCTTCGCGGCCCAACGACTGGCGAATTTGCATCGACGATTGCTCTGCAGGATTTTTATCAATGGGTTGACCGGAATTCGCCCGACTCTGGAGAGTCAGGCTACGGCTTCACCGGTACCCGCAATCGATCCCGAAACTGCTCAGCAACCTCTTGAGGGTGCGCGGCACCGCACAGCGCTCCGCTGACCGCCACGCAACGGGCTCCGGCGGCGACCACCTGGTCGATGTTTTCCAGATTAATCCCGCCAATGGCATAGGCGGGCAGGCTGATCTCGGAAGCTACCTGGCGGACAAAATCGAGGCCCGCGAACTCAGTGAACTGCTTAGTGGAAGTGGCGAACACCGGTCCCATGCCAATGTAATCCGCACCGTCGAGCACTGCCCGCCGGGCTTGCTCAATCGTGTGCGTCGAGACCCCGACCAGTTTATCCGGTCCCACAATCCGTCGAGCATCTTTAACGCTCAATTCTTCCTGTCCGACGTGGACGCCATCGGCCTCGGCCAGCACCGCCAGATCGGGCCGGTCATTCATGATAAACAGAGCACCGGCCTCGCGGGTCCATTCCCGGACACGGCGTCCCTGAGCGACCAGTTCGCGATCTCCCAACCGCTTCTCTCGCAGTTGGATGATACCCACGCCCCCAGCCAGAGCCCCGCGAACGGCGGGGCCGGAACCGTGATGGCAGAGGTCTTCGGTGACCAGCATGTAGAGTTCGCGTCCCGTCAATCGTTGACGCGAGAAGTGTGTCTGTAGCACGGCTTTTTCGAGCGTGTAGATTTCGTAACGCAACTGCCCGATCTGCTGTCCCAGATCGGGTGACAGGATCTTGCAGAATTCCTCCAATGTGCGAGCCGCCTCTTCGACCCGCTTGAAATTGGCTTGAACTACCGCACTCACCGATTCCCGTTTCGACTCGGTCAGCGTGTGGATCTGAGTCCCGACGTCCTGTTCGGTTTCTCTGGCCGCCAGGAGTTGGTGCGGTGCGATACTGCGCAGGGTGTGTGACAGTTGATGTCGCCAATTCTTCAATCGCGAGGAGAGATGTGCATCATCCAGAATGAACCGCACATAGTCTTCCAGAACTCGCAATCCTTCCCGCGCCCGATTGGCCGCCGCATCGAGGATGCGTAGCGTGTCGTGGTTCTCGACTTCGTGGCCTTCGCGATAGTGCAGGGTGATGTCACCGTCCACTTCAAACGGCAGGGGGGCGAGTCCCACTAGCTTTTGCGACAAGTATTCCAACGTCAAACCGTACCGTCGCAATTCAATCGCCAGAGTCGGCTCGGCCGCGATCAGTCCGTACAACAGGTGCTCGGTACCGATTTCACGGTCTTCCAACTGTGTTCCCAATTGGTCATACACTTGGCGGAATAAGTCACGGATGACCGGCTGGCGGCTGATTTCTGGCGAGAGAGAGTGTGTGGAATCAATCTGCGCTTCGGAGACCGCCGCGACCAGATTGGGATCGAAGCCTCCCTCGGGCGGAGCGAACAGCGGGGATAGGGTATCGCACGTCAGTCCGCAACGCGCCAGCAGCTCACCCGCCCGCGTTTCCTGCAGCACCATCGCCCAGAGAATCGGGCCAGCTTGCACATCGGTTTCGCCCGCCTCACGTGCGAGGCGGGTGGCGAGTTCCAGAGTGCGGATGGCTCCAGCCGTGAGCGAGAGATGCATGGGGTATCCGGAGTGTCTGTCGTGGATCACTGAGTTTGCAGGACGTACGAATGAAGGGGGCTCGCCAGCTCATGAGCGTCCAGGATCGTAATGAAGTACATGCCGTCCTTCAGGAAGGTAAACTCCAAAACAGGATCAGTGACTTCCAGCCCATCGTCGATTTCCGCCAGCAGTTGACCATCCGCGTTGTGGAGCAGCAGGAAGGGATCGAGCGGACTGCCAAACCGGACCGCCTGCGCTTCGACCCGAATCTTTTGGCCGGCCTTACCGGCAAAACGGAAGACATCGGTCTTTTGCCCGGGCGACAGAATGCCGGTGATGGTCTGGCCGAGCGTAATGTCCTGGGCCCCCGCAAAACCGTCGTTCGGTTCTTTCTCGGCGACCGTCTTCGTTTCATCAAGGATCAAAATCTGCTTCGCTTCGCTTTGCCCGTTGGGTCCGACGACGATGAATGGAGAGGCTCGTAGCGGAGCTCCTGGGGGCAGCGTAATTTCCACTTCGATCTGCGTGTTGCCGACCTTCTCAACTGGCACCTTATCCGCTCCCGCGGCGGCCCCCTTCGACTTGATCTTGATCACGGGAGCCGGCTTCAGATCGGGAAACCGGATTTCGGTCGCGTCGGAGAGATTCAAGCCGCGGATGACGACGGTCGTGGTGGATTCACGCACCAGCCCGAACGGTGCCACAACCTTGACCAGAGGGGGTTCCTTCTTGGCCTCAGCCTTGTCCTGAGCGAGAGTTCGTGCTGCCAGTCCGAGCAAGGGAATGGTTATCAGGCACACCATGGCCGCGATTTGCGCGCCCCGAGTCATCGAGCACGGACGGTCCATCATGATCATCGAGCCTTTCCATAAGGCAGCCAGGCTGCGGAGAGAAACTCTGAGAACACTGCAGTGTCGTTGCGCAATCAACATAGAAGAATTCGTGAGAATTCTAATTCTCAGATTGAGACGACGAGAATTCTTACGAATTCTTCTACATCAATTTCAACGCGTCATCCCGTCAGTCGGGACTGCGTTCTCAGGGCCCGAACTCATTATACAAACAAATCGCCGATCGGTTCACCCTCGTCGAGAACCTGGATCGGCCGACCGTCGGGAGAGGGCAGGAATTTATGCCCGTCGATGCCCAAACTATCGAAAATCGTGTACGCCACATCGGCGGGCCGCACGGCGCGGGCGGTGACGTAGGCCCCTTCTTTGTCCGTCGAACCCAGCACATGGCCACGTTTGACGCCCGCTCCGGCCCACAGCATTGAGGCAGCAGGGCCCCAGTGATCGCGGCCATTGTCTTTGTTGATCTTGGGACCGCGGCCAAATTCACCCATCGCCACGACCAGCGTGTCTTCCAGCAGGCCTCGCTCGTCCATGTCCTTGATGAGGGCTGAGAAGCCGGTGTCGAATTCCGGCAGCTTCTTGTCGAGGCTTTCGAAAATCTTGGCGTGATGATCCCAGCCACCGTAATTCACGGTGACGAAGCGGACTCCCTTTTCGACCAGGCGTCGAGCTAACAGACAACTCTGTCCGAAAGTGTGACGACCATAGGTATCGCGCAGGGCGTCCGTTTCCTGATTGATGTTGAATGCCGCCTGGGCTTCCGGCGACAGAATCATCGTTGCCGCACGCTGCTGGAATTCGTTGTAGGTGTTGATCTGGTCGTTGCCCTTCACTCGCGTTGAGAGATCATCCAACGCGTGCAGCAACGATTGCCGCCGAGCCGCCCCGTTGGCCATCGACTGATTGACGGTCAGATCGCGGACTTCGAAGTTCTTGTCGTTGGGGTCACCCGCTTTGAACGATTCGTAGCGACCACCGAGATAGGCACTCTTGCCCAATTCCCAAGTGAATGACGGGTTGCGAGGTACCGCAACATACGGCGGCAGACTTCCCTTAAAACCGCTCTCATGGGCGACGACGGCGCCAATCGCCGGGAAGTCACCAAACGCCGAGCCAAACCGGCCCGACATCACCCAGTTGGTGGCCGTTTCGTGATGGTCGTTGTTATGAGCGCCCGAGCGAATCAATGTCAGCCTATTCATGCACTGCGACATCTTCGGCAGCAATTCGCCGACATCCAGCCCGGGGACGTTGCTGCTGATCGGCTGGTACTTGCCGCGAATCTCGGCCGGCGCATTCGGCTTCAGATCGAAGCTGTCATGATGCGACATCCCGCCACCCAGGTAGACCAGGATGACCGACTTGGCCTTCGCCTTGGTGCCACCGGCCGCCTGGGCTTCGTGCGACAACAGATGCGGCAACGACAAGCCCAGGGGAGCGATGGCGCCAAGGCGGAGTATGTTGCGGCGGGAGAATGAGATATCGAGCATAAGGTCCCTAACGGGGAGTTTTTTTGATTTCGTATTGATCTCAACACACATTGTGCTGGCGAGCCCCGTGCCGTGAGGCCGGGGGTAGGGTTGCGACTTTGATTATGAATCCAGTTCACTCAATTCTAGATTTGAACGGGGAGTCGCTACCCTACCCCCGCCCTCACGGGACGGTGCTCGCCTGTCGTCTGTTTTTTGGGGACGGTTTGACACTGGTGTTAGTGATTAAACGCAAACTCTTTCGTGTTCAATAACGCCCACAACAGGTCTCGGAACAAGGCTTCGCGGTCTGCTGACTTCAAGGCTTCAGCCACCACGGTTCGTTCCGCATCGGTGGGCAAGCGGCTGAGGGTCGTCAAGTAAATCTCTTCCAAGACCTTCGAGTTATCCGGCTGAGCCTTCAGCAACTGTGACAGGCGATTCTCTCCAGAATAAACCTTTCTGGTCAGAAAGTCACCATTCTGCAGATGGAGCAACTGGGGCAGCGTCACGTCGCCACTCCGTTCACAGGCACACGCGGTCACTCGATCCGAACGACCAAACAGGCTTAGGAAGTAAGAATTGACCCGCGGATCGGGCAACTGGATGGCTCGCATGCCGAGCGGATAGCCGGCGAAATCTTCCGGGATCGCAGTCGATTGGCTGATGGCATCCAACATCACTTCAGCCGGCAGACGGCGGGCATAGTAATGGGAATACAGGCGACGATCGGTTTCGTTATCGGTTACGGTGGCGGAGCTCAATTGGTAGGTCCGCGAATTGAGGATCAACTTGATGAGGTGCCGCACATCAAAGTTGTGTGAGACGAACTCTTGATTGAGCAGTTTCCACAACTCGGGATTGGTGGGAGGATTGCTGGCTCGCAGGTCGTCGACGGGCTCAACCAGCCCCGTGCCGAGGAAATGCCGCCAGATGCGATTTACGAGACTTCCCGAAAAGTATTCATTGCCGGGACGCGTCATCCACGCGGCCAATTGAGCTCGGGGGTCCTGGTTTGGATCAAACGTGACGGCGGAACGGTCGAGTGGCTGGGCCGTCATGAACTGATTTGTCCGCGGCTGATTGACTCCGATGGGCCGCTCTTTCGCTTCCACGATTCGCTTCTGGAGTCCTTCCAAGTGCCGTTGAGCCTCGCCGACTTTGTTCTCGGCTTGCTTCAATTCTTCGCCAGCTTTGCCAGCGACAGCGGCCTTGGCTTCGGCCAGTCGTTTCTCGGCGTCTTGTTGTTCGCGTCCCAAGTTGAAGAGGTGCTCGTTGCTGACACTCAGCGTCGTCGGGCCATCTTTGGGTTCTTTGCGATCCAGCCAGACTCGCGAGAAGAATCCGGCGAAGTGGTAGTAGTCGTCCTGCGTGTATTTTTCCAACGGATGATTGTGACAGCGAGCACATCCGATTCGTGTCCCGAGGAACGCCTGGGCGACCGAATCCACAATCTCTGATTGTTCGGCTTGGCGTTTCTCACCGACTGTGACGATGTAGTAGCCGACTTGGGGATTGGCGAACGAATTGCCGTTGGCAGTCAGCACGGCCGTGGCGAGTTCGTTCCACGGGCGGTTTGCGGCGACTTGGTTTCGCAGCCAGACGTGGAAGGAACGGACTCCCTTATCGCCACGCACGTCATGATCGCGCTCTTTGCGATTCTGGAACAAATCCGCGAACTGCAGAGCCCAGTAGTCGACGAACTCCGGTCGATCGAACAACGAGTCAATCAACTTCGCCCGCTTGTCGGTCGCCGCATCGTTAATAAAGGCGAGGGACTCGGCGGCAGTGGGAAGCGTGCCGATCGTATCGAGCATGACTCGGCGGAGGAACGTGGCGTCGTCGCACAATCCGGCTGGTGGAATATGCAATTGTTGGAGCTTGTTGAAGACGTGCTGGTCGACGGAATTGTTCCGTTGAGCATAGAGTTCTGGAGCGACCGTTGAACCGTGCGGGACCGTAATGATGACGACTTCGACAAGCTGCTGGAAATGGACTCGCACGGCCGTTTCGCCGGCACGGAGAGCTTTGACGGTAGCCCCTGGCAGGACTTCGAGCATGCCCTCGTCATTTGAAAAGAATTGGCTCAGCCACGTGACGTCGCGTACGGTGCCATCGGCGTAATGAGCACGTGTGAGAAGGGTTTGTGACTGCCCCACGGACAGGGTGCGGTTGCCGGGCAGAATCTCCAGCTTGGTTGGCTGGGCTTCCTCTTTCTGCAGGCCAGGCAGATCGGCCTCAATCCAGGATCGCAACAATTGGTGGGCACGGGAATTCTCGGCGAACAACCGCCCGCCAGCGTGCGGCGTCTTTCCCAACGGCTTCTTCAACAGCAACGAATCTTCCGGAACCGTGCGGCTGATGCGACGGCCGAGGAATTCGCGCGTGTTCCATTCGTGGTCTTGTTCGGGTGCGTATCCTCGTAGCGACAGACGAAATCCGTTCTGGCCCGCTTGCTTGCCGTGGCAGGCACCCTGATTGCAGCCGAACTTGGTGAAGAGCGGAATGATCTCTTCGCGGAATGACGGGGGACGCTGCTCGGTCGAACCGTTAATGGCGACTGGAACGGTGACGGTCGCCCCTTGGAAGGTGATCGTAATCTCGGTCTGACCATCGGCCTTGGGCTGACATTCACCGGGATTGGAGATGGTCAGCAATTCGGGTTGCTTAACGGTATAGGTCGCTTCCCGAGTGATATCTCGCAACTGGCCGTTCGCGAGTTCTGCCGTCACCAGCAGACCATGCTGCGACCGCGGGCCGCGCAATTCCAGCTTGGGGGGTTGGACTGATAAACGCGTGATGGCCACGTCGTCCGCGCGTGCGGGACTGGGGTCCAGTGCGATGCAGGAAGCGGCGACTATTGAGAAGAGCAGGGCTGAGCGCACCGGATGTCCTTCGAGAACGATTGCAGTGGTTTTGAGGTCGTTGGCACGTCGCCTGAGTCTGGAGAGTCAGGCGACATTCTAGCGTAGTCGGGTCGCAAACGTGGGTGAAGTCACGAATGCGTGGGATTGTGTCATTTCTGTGTTTATCTGATTGACCGCCGGTGCGACTCGGTTTCGCCAACTGTGAGCGGTACTTCGCTAGCCGCCGGTTTTTTCAACGTGATCGGTGAGAGGAACCGGTGGCTAGCGCCATTCCGCTCACTGACTGAGTACTTACGAAACTGCCGAATCTGGGCTTTGCCAAGCAAATTACTGCCGATCCGTGGTTAAAAAACTTCGTCGGCTGCTGCATCTAGCAGGAATTCGACATCCGGCTTCCTCTTCATAACAGGCTTCATCGTTGGAACTGTGGCGCCTACCTGAGAGAACTTTTCTCACGTGATTGGATTCCGTTTGACAAACACAACTTGCTGGGAATAAGGACGTTGTGGCAGGACCGGTATAGCCGGTACGACATGGCAATGGGGAGGATTGGGGACAGAATTCTTCACACAGGGTTCATCGGCGGGGTCTCTACAGCCGATAATTCTTAACAGGCAGGACGTCATGGGATCGGGGATGCGATCCGCTGTCGGGCAGCAATTGATGGCTGCGACAGCCAGGACCGGGCAGACAGGAACGGATCGCAGGATATCGCCCGAACCAGAGTTCCAGTTGTGAGTTGCGCTCTTTTGGGCCACGCGACTCCTGGGGCTTATGCATGTAATGACGTAGGGACAATGCACCCCTCCGCCGTATGGCTGCGCGGCGAATCACCTTGCCAGCCACTTGTTATGCGCAACTTGTGGAACACAATATGTCAACGGAAACTCAACCCCGGTTGAATCGCACCTTCGTTTTGCGGTATGATACGCGCCATGAACTGGTCTCGGATGAGGATGACTCAGATTGGGCCGAGACAGAAGCTCTCTTTTCAGCAGGGAGTGACCACATGGATGTGAACGGCATCAGCAGTGTTGGCCGGACGAATGCGCTCGGAGCAGCGCGGCCGGCCCCGAGTGTCGAGACGCCCCCCGCGGCAGACGCCTTGGCGCCTCAGGATGAAGTGCAGATTTCCTCGTCCGCCCGCATGATGGATGAGCTCAGCCGAACGTCCGGGGTGCGTCAGGAGCGGATCGAGCAGATTCGGCAGGAAATCGCCGATGGTAGCTACGACACGCCGGAAAAGCTCGACGCGGCACTCGATAAGTTTCTGGATAAATACGGCCTGAGTGACGAGTAGCATCGCCATTCGCACCCGGGCACAAACGATATAATCAATTGGCAGTTTGTGTACGATTGGGTGCGAAGGCAGGGTCACCGTGGTGGACTTTTCCCCGCGCGAGCGTTTCTCGAGATATTTGGAGACGCAGGGCAAGCGTTTGACGCGCGAGCGGGCGATCATCGTCGACATGGTGTTTGCTTCGCGTGAGCCGTTCGATGCCGAACAACTATTTGCAGAGTTGCTTCAAGATAGAGGCAGTCCGCGAGTAAGTCGTTCGACCGTCTATCGGGCACTGGCTGAATTGGAAAAGGCCGGTCTGCTGCGTAAGATCAATCGGACGAACGATCGCGAGACGTACGAACACGACTAGCTTGGACCGGTTCGTCAATACAGAGGCAAACAAGAGGTTGCGGTGAGTGATTTAGCGGCGATTGCTGTGGAAGTGTCTCCCTCGGAGCGTTTTCGTGAGTACTTGGCCACACAGGGCAAGCGACTGACGAGCGAACGTGCCATTATCGTGGACGAGGTGTTTGCATCGCACGAGCACTTTGACGCCGAACAATTGGTCGCGCGGCTGGTCCAACGGACGGACAAGACGCGCGTGAGTCGTTCAACCATCTACCGCGCCCTGGCCGAGTTGGAAAAGGCGGGATTGCTGCGGAAGGTGGCTCGGACGAATGACCGTGAGATCTACGAGCACGACTACGGCTATCCGCAGCACGATCACTTGATCTGCAAGAAGTGTGGCGAGCTGACTGAGTTTCAGAATCCCGAGCTCAAGGAGATTCTGCAAGGAGTCGCGGCGGCGTACGGTTTCCGCATGGAAGGCCACCGCCTGGAAGTCTCCGGCATTTGTGCCAATTGCAGCCGCCCGCCGTCCCGCGGTCATCGCAAGCTGGATATGATCTAAGTCTGTAGGATGGGCACCCTGCCCGTCAGAGACGCGTAACCACCGACGTGGCAAGTCTTCGACTTATGCGAGCTCCGCGCCGCGCAGGGGTTGCTCTTCATAATCGAGCCACAAGATATCGCACCGGTCCAAGTAGAAGGCAACTCGTGCGCTGCGCGAGATTCGCGAGGGTCTTGCTCTGTTTCAAGCCGAAGGTTTCGGGCCTCTTGACGGGCAGGGTGCCCATCCTACGGTCGCTGAACGCTCCGCGTTAGCGTTGCTTGCCGGGGATCGTTCGATAGAAACGGATTCCCGCCAGCAGAATGGCCAATGCGAAGATGGAACCACCGACCAGCGCGATGGTCGTTGGCGGGTGGCCCAGGATGAACCTCAACGGCGTCCACAGCCATTTCCAGCTAAACAGGACCACCAACGTCGCCGCGCTGAGATACGGTCCGTAGGGGACGTAGGACTTTCCGGTCAGCAGCAGCGACAGAAATGCCAGGCACGTTCCACACAATGGCGCGAGTGCAAAAATCACCAGCACCGCCTGCCAGCCGACAAAGCTGCCGATCATCGCCATCAGCGTGACGTCGCCGAATCCCATCGCCTCCTGCCCGACGATCATCGACGAGACGGCACGCACCAGCCACGTCAACACACCACCCGTTATCAGGCCGGCGACGCTCCAGGCGAGTCCATGCCAGTGCGAATGAAGCTTAATCCATTCCGGAATGTACGGGCCAGCGATCCTGGGGACTTCTTGATTCGCGTCGATCCACACGGGGATCAGTTGGAGATGCCCAAACCACGTGGCTCCCAGGATGCCCAGAATCATGCCGGTGATGGTGATGCTGTCTGGGATCAGGTAGGCCTTGAAATCAATTCCCGTGGCCGTGATCAACAGGGTGATCAAGACAAGGTGATAGGCGATTCGCCAATGAATCCAGTCGATGCTGCCGCCGGAGGTCAGGCTTTGACATTCGCCTTTGGCCACCGCCCACACAAATGCGGCGAAGAGCAGACTGATCGCGGCACTCGCCAGCCAGCGGCGGGACCCGTGGTGGCCACAGGCACCGCATACGGGTCCGAATAGCATGGAACCTGCGGTATCGCCGAGTGAAAACCGCGCCGGTCGGGCTCCACAACGGGAGCATACGCGGACCGGCCAAGGAGGCAGGTCCCACGTCAGGCAGTCAATCCAGTGCCAGCAAAAGCGACTGGCCAGCCAGCCACACACTGCCGCGATGGCCAGCAACCAGAAGGTCGACCCGTTGACGACAAAATAAGCGGCCCACCGGTCAAACGGAGTCAACATAAGCGGGCGTGTCACTGCAAGCGGAGGCTGTGTTCGATGTCACTGCGGTCGGACCGATGCGTTTTTCAGTCCGCGACACTCGCCCCTTACCCGATAAAGTGAAGGGCTGCTTGTCGAACTGCATACCACCCGGTTTCCCGCGACGTAGCCGGAGATTGTAACATTTCCGGCTACGGTAGGAATCGATCAGCCGGGCTGAGTTGCAGTCCTACAACTCACCGACAACTTCGCCACCTGATCGAGTTGATGCACTTTGAAATACCGTGGCGCTGATGTTCGCGCTGATGAACCGGACGGCTCCGTCACCCATCAACATGTGGCAGCCGCCGGTGTGGGCACTTCCGAAGCCCGTGGCCGTACTGTTGATCGGAGGCGATGCGGCTGCCCCCAGCACATGTTTGCCACTGGTGTTCGCCTGGGTATTACCACCGCCACCGGGCTGTGAGGTGACGTCATAGGAAATTCCGACCCAGGCGGCAGTACCTGGGGTCGATCGCTCGCCGGCGAAAAACGTATTGCTCAGGCCATCGGTCACCGTCTCAAAGCCCAGGGCGACATTCGGCCCAAAGATGCCATTGGACATGCCAGTACCGAGTCCCCCTGACCCGTAGTTTCCGACATAGTTCGATTTGGCGGCAAATCCCGGACTCGACGTCGTGGTGGTTGTCGGGCACATGCCCATCGTTGGGTCACAAGGAGGGGTAGGGGGCATGGTGACAGGAGGCGGACTATAAGTGATTGTCGACAAGGAATACTGTGCGTCACCATTGTAGGGATCAGATGGGCAGACGAATAACGGCAAGACAGTACTGGGGAATGCGATCGATCCAGGGGCGGCCACAAAATTCAGGGTATTGTAGAGGGGCGCCTGATCAAGGTACGGCAATAGCATCGCTCCCCAGCCAAAGCCTCGGTGATCCGCGGCGTTGGCGCTTCTCACAATATAGCCAGGGGGAAGCATCCGGACCGTACTGACATAATTGTGCATTCCGAGTCCGAGTTGTTTGAGACTGCTTTTGCATTGCGACCGACGAGCCGCTTCGCGTGCTTGCTGCACAGCGGGAAGCAGTAAAGCGATCAGTACGGCAATGATGGCAATGACAACTAAGAGTTCAATCAGGGTGAAGGCTGAGCGCCGCCGAGACATAATAGACTCCCGCAAATACTTGAGAATTCAAGAGGCGACGTGAGAAGGTACGTCGAAGGATTTTCACCATACCGTTCATTGAGTGACAACGTCAATACGATATCAATAGACGCTATGTCGATTTTGTGATGCTTTATTTAGTGGCGAGAGCAGATTCACATCGCGACCGTAGCCCGACTCTCCGAGTCGGGTGGATATAGACGACGAGCACCCGACTCAGAGAGTCAGGCTACGAGAAAAGTGACGCGGTTGGGAACTTCTGCTTTCAATCATCAGCAATCGCCGATATGATTGTTGTGCGCACCGTATCTGCGCGCAAGATCTTTTTCCGAGGTTCGGTATGCTGACTTTACTTGGCGGTCCACAGAAGCATTGCGACGGACTCGCGCGACGAGAATTCCTGCAAGCCGGAGGTTTGGCTCTCGGTGGGCTGGCCCTGCCGGAATTGCTGCGTGCCGAGGCTCAGTCTGGCGTCCAGAACAGCCACAAGTCGGTCATCATGATCTTCCTGTCGGGGGGGCCTCCTCATCAGGATATGTTCGACCTCAAGATGCAGGCGCCGGCCGAAATTCGCGGCGAGTTCTCGCCCATTGCGACGAATGTTCCGGGCATCGAGATCTGCGAACATATGCCGCGACTGGCCGCGATGATGGATAAGTTGGCCATCATTCGCTCGGTCGTCGGTGCCGAAGAACGGCATGCCGCCTTTCAGTGTCAAACGGGGCGCTCTTTCAACCGGCAGCCCCAGGGTGGCTGGCCTTCATTGGGTTCCAGCGTGTCCCGCCTGCAAGGGACGACCGATCCCGCGACACCCGCGTTCGTCGGTCTGGCTCCTCCCATGAAGAATGGGACTTGGGCTGATCCCGGGCAAGCCGGGTTCCTCGGGCCGGCCCATGCCCCCTTCAAACCGTATGCCGAAGGTCGCGCCGACATGGTGCTGAATGGAATCAACCAGTCGCGTCTGGGCGATCGTAAGTCGCTCCTGAACCGCTTCGACCGGTTCCGCCGTGAGGCCGATGCGTTTCGCGTGATGGAGGGAATGGATGCCTATCAGCAGCAAGCGTTCGGGATCCTGACTTCCAGCAAACTGGCCGCGGCCCTCGATCTGGAACAGGAAGATCCGAAACTCCGCGACCGCTATGGCCGTGGTTCACCCGAGCCCGCCGGTTATGGCGATGCCGGACCGCTGTTGAACGATTATTTCTTAACGGCTCGCCGGTTGGTCGAAGCCGGCGTTCGCGTGGTGACTTTGGCTTACGGACGCTGGGATTGGCACGGCCGGCCGTACGGCACCAATTTTTCCAATGCCCGCGAGCACTTACCCATGCTGGACCGCGGCGTGACGGCGCTGATTGAAGATCTCGAGTTACGCGGGATGCTGGATGACGTCACGGTCCTGGTGTGGGGTGAATTTGGTCGTACGCCCAAGATCAACAGCAACGGCGGTCGCGACCATTGGCCGCGCGTTTCGTGTGCAATGATGGCGGGGGGAGGTCTGCGGACCGGACAGGTCATTGGCTCGACCAATAAATATGCGGAAGAAGCCAAAGATCGCCCGGTGAAGTTCGGCGAGATCTTCTCCACTGTCTATCATCGCCTAGGTATCGATGTGAACACGGCGACCGTCAACGATTTGTCGGGTCGTCCGATGTACCTCGTCGATCACGAGCAACCGCTGCGGGAACTGGTGTAATCGCGCCAGACTGAGTGCGACAACAGCGGGTCCGATCCGCTATAATTGGCGTGTCCAACCCCCGTGGCGGACGCTGCTAGCGTCCGTGTTCTCGGACGCTAGCAGCGTCCGCCACGGGAGTCGCTCGTCCGTCGACCGGATCGTTTTTCGCCATCTTCTTTGAGGCCCGTTATGGTTCGCACTGCGACCTGTCCCATCTGCCAAAAGTCCCTCACCAAGGCCGATGGTACGACTTCCGAACACATTCCCTTTTGCAGCAAACGTTGCCAGCAGGCCGATCTCTATCGATGGTTTGCCGGGAAATACGCCATCGTCGAAGACTTGGACCCGGAACGTCTCGCTCAAGAGATGTTTCAGGCGGAAGATCAGACTGATACCGGCGAGTAGCTTTCGCCCCAGAGCGGTCCTATAAATGTTCGGGCAATCGAATCCGTTTGAGAGTATGAGGGTGAGAGAGTGACGGAGTAAGAGCTCGATTGGACTTTTCGTTGCTCTCATACCCTCACACACTGGCACACTCATACTCTTGCGTAGGCAAACCTTTTGTTGATGCGCTATAAAGATCACAGTTAAACACCCCAGATAACGGACCGTGAAAACTATGCCGACAGATTCTCGCCCCGTGGTTTTAGTCACCGGATCAGCCACAGGGATCGGCCGGGAAACCGCCATTCGATTTGCTCAACTTGGTTATGATGTCGTCGTGAACTATTCACGCAGCGAAGCCGAGGCTCAAGAAACGGTACGACTGGTGACGGAGCAGGGGGCGAAGTCGCTGCTCATTCAATGCGACATCGGTCAGGACGCCGCTGTCCGCAAGATGATGGCTCAGATCGAAGCTCATTTCGGGAAGCTGGATGTGCTGGTCAACAACGCGGCGATGACCCATATCGTGGCGCACGCGGATCTCGAAGCGATGTCCGAAGACAAATGGGACGACATCCTGCGGACCAATGTCAAAGGCACATTTTTCTGCATTCGAGCCGCCGCACCTCTGTTGAAGAAGTCCCGCGGAAATGTCGTCAGCGTGAGTTCGGTCGCGGGCATCGGCGGTGAAGGTTCTTCGATTGCCTACGCTGCCAGCAAGGGCGCGGTCAACACGCTGACCAAATCACTGGCCCGCGCGTTGTCCCCCGAAATCCGCGTGAATGCCGTCTGTCCTGGTCCAGTCGATACGCGCTGGCTGCGGAAGATGATGACCGAACAGCAGATGAAAGACCGTACCGCCAGTTATCCGCTGCAGCGGGCGGCTCAGCCGGAAGATATCGCCGATGCGATTATTTATCTGGCAACCGGGACGACGCTCACGACGGGGCAATGTCTGGTTGTGGATGGTGGCCGGACGATGTAGTCAGGTGTTCTGAACGTGAAATGGTAAGTCGCGTTGTCTCAAAGATGGGTAGTGCAACATGCGGACCTCAATTGTGTTTTCGCTGCTGCTTGGAATTCTGGCCACGACAACGATGCCTTGTGGACTGTTGTATTCTCAAACGGCGAAAGTCGATCTTGATCAAGTATTGGAAAAAGCGAAAGTCGACTATCGATCGAGATTAGACGAAGTAGAGATCAAACTGATTCAGGCTCTGGAGCTGAGAATAGATACTTCTCGCAAACTTGGTGACAAGAAGGCGATAGACCGTGTGCAGGTGGAGCGAGACAAGTTTGAAGCGGACGGAACGTTGCCCACATCCGTCGAAAAAGCATCGCAGACATTTCAACGACAAACGGATGCGGCGCGTAAGAAATTGGAGCTCGTTTATCGTAGCCAAATCAAAGAATACGTAAGGCGTTCCGAAGATGCCAAAGCCGAGGTCGTGCAAAAGGAACTGGATGATTTCCTGGCCGGAAAACTTCCAGAATTCTCGCCACGGGAGCTCCTCCTTAACGGGGGATGCGAAGATGAGCTTGAAGTTAAGAAGAACTCGCCCTGGGTTGCTATGCAAGGTGAATGGAAACGTTACTTGCTTGAACAAATTCCACCGCAGGCCGGGAAGACCTATTTCTGGCCGACTCGAAGTCCACTCGGAGAACTAGTGCAGGAAGTGGATCTCAAGGAATTCGCCATACCAATCGACCGTCGGCAGTTGAAGTTCGAATTTGCGGGATATGTTCGCACGTATGCGTCGACAACGAACGACAGTAGTCGGATCATTCTGGAATTCTTAGACGAGAAAAAGGAAAAAGCTCTGGCGACATTTGATTCCGGTGAAATTATCAATATTCGAGAATGGCAAAAGGTCAGTCATTCCCGAATCGCCATGAAAGGAACACGTTGGGTGCGCGTTCGTCTGCTGAGCAAGAGATATGATGGCACCGAAAATAACTCTTACTACGACAGTCTTTCTTTGCGTCTTGTCTCGGCTAGTGGAGGCCAGGATACCAAGCCGGTGAAGTAAAGTTGTAATAGAGAAACTTCCGTCGAGGAAGCGAAAATAAACTCAGGAACGTGGGACTTCGAGGAGGCTGGCGATCGAGCAGCGAAATCCGGGAAGAACATCTTCGCCGTCCAGTTCGTCAGTTTCCATTTGTCGAGCGAATGTGCCATCCTGATGATAGATCAGCACCGACCGGCCCACGGGATTGATGACCCAGATCAGCCGGACGCCAGCCAGCAGATAATCGTTAATCTTAGTTTCGACCTCGTAGGCCAAGTCATCGGGAGCTACGACTTCAACGGCTAAATCCGGTGCCACTACCGGATATCCCGTCGGTAATTTGTCGGGGACCGGCAGTCGTTGGAAGCTGATGAAGGATGCATCAGGCTTCCGCACAGTATCGTGACCCGGTAGTGGAAGCTGATAACCGCATCGGGAACCCAGGACCCAACCCAAGCGGTGAGTTTGATTGAATAGGAACAGTTGCCCTGCCAACTGTGCTCCCACATGAGCGGCCTGGAATCCCGAGTGCAGTTCGACCAGTTGCCCGTTCCAAAGTTCGAAATCCTTTTCGCCTTTAAGGGCTAGCAGTTCCGCGGCATTCATCGGACTGGGTAGGTTGATCGTATTTGAAGTTTTATTACTCATAGTTCCAACACCCATCAGTTGCGTACTGCGATGAAGCGAGTTGAAAGCGATCACTGCACCGCATTCAAGAACGACACACCAGCCAGCATCGTCGCCGCACATTGAATCGCTTCTTGCAAGGCTTCGTGCGAAACACCCAACTGCCGGGCCTTTTCCACGTGCCCGGACGTGCATGGCTTGCAGCCGTTGATGTCGCTGATGACCACATTGATCAACTCGACAGTTTTGTCGTCGAGCGACGTGTTCGCAAACGTGTGGGCTCGCAGGCCGACTGCCATGCCGTTGTAGATGTCGCTGCCGCTGATGTCGCGGAACTTGAAGAAGGCGTTGTACATCTCGCACGTGGCGGCGACGGCAATGGTGTCAGTCAGGTATTGTTCGTTCAGGCCCAACTGCGCGCCGCGCGCCGCCATGATCTTGCTCCATGGCTGGCATTTTTTCACTGCGCACACAGCTAAGGCAATGGTTGCCTTGGTTTGGGTTGTGAGTTGTCCCTCGGTCCACACGAACTTCTTGAAGTTCATGTAGAAATCCTGCAGGAAGGCCGGGACTCGACCGTAGGAGAAGAACGGTTCGGGAAGGGGTTGCTCGCCGAACATTTCGCGCAGGCGGCCGAATGTCTGGGCGACCTTTTCATCGACGGCGGATTCCGTCACCGGGGGCAGTGGAAACATTTTTGAAGCAATCCTCAGTTGTGAAAACAGCCCGGCGGGCAGGAGTCGCCACCGGGCTGTGAATTTTTTTCGATAGTGCCGCAGACGTTGGACCGGTTGCCCTTAATATTTGGGCAATCGAAAACGTTTGAGAGTATGAGGGTGCGAGAGTAACGGAGTAAGAGGAGAACCCGAAGTCGATTGGATTTTTCTACCCTCATACCCTCACACACCGGCACCCTCACCCATTCAGTCTGGGCAAGCCCTTGTTAATGCTCTCTAGTTCAACGTCCCCTCACCCTTCTTCCAGTTGCACGGACACAGCTTGTCAGTCTGCAGAGCATCGAGAATCCGCAGAACTTCCGGCACGTTACGGCCGACGCTCAGGTCGTTCACGCTGGCGTAACGCACGATCCCTTGAGGATCAATCAGGAATGTCCCGCGGTAAGCGATTCCCAGGTCTTCCTTCAGAATGCCGAAGCCCTCGGTCAGCTTGCGGGTCGTATCGGCCAGCATCAAATGCTTCATCTTGGCCAGGTCTTTATGAGCGTCGCACCAGCCCTTGTGCGAGTAGGCGCTGTCGGTGCTGGCGGTCAGCAGGACGCAGTCGCGGTCTTCGAATTCGCCGATGTTGTCATTGAATGACACGATTTCGGTCGGGCAGACGAAGGTGAAGTCGAGAGGGTAGAAGTAGAGGCAAACCCACTTGCCACGGTAGTCGGCCAGGTTGACAGTCGAAAATTGAGCGTCGGTGCCGTCTTTGCGACGGTCATAAGCTTGAACGGACACTTCGGGGGCGGGCTGTCCAACACGTGCGGTCATGTAACAATTTCCTCGGTTTCTGTGGGAGCAGGGAGTCGAAATTCATCCCCGCATTATCTGCAGCCGCTGGTCGATAGACCGGGCCGAATTTCGCCGTAGCCCGACCCTTCGGAGTCGAGTACTTATTTGTAGCCTGACTCTCCAGAGTCGGGCAAATGTTTTGATCTACCAATTCCGCCCGGCTCTGGAGAGCCAAGCTACCCGAGGGCGAGTCGTGCTTACGCCTCCGGAAAACCCCACAATTGCGGGGTCGCGAGCTCTAAACTATTTCCGGATGGGTCTCGAAAGTAAAGTGAGTGCCCCCCTTGAGGCCACACGATTTCGGTTTCCAGCGGTACCCCGGCTGTCGCCAGACGCGACCGCCAGAGCTCGATTTCTGAGGCCCAGATGCGGAAAGCAACATGTCCCGGACCGACCGCACCGTGGGCTGGAATCTCACCTCCACCGATTACCAATCCGGGGTGATTCGTGGCTCCCACTTGAAACAACAGCAGCATCCCCGAACCACAATAGTAGAAGAGATGCCGCTTCGGATCGATCGAGTGTTTTTGCAGACCCAGCAGGGATGTATAGAACTTTTCCGCGACGAGCAGATCGTCCACATAGAGTGCTGTTTCCAGCATTCCGTGGGGAACAAGCGGCGTCGTTGGCGAGCCGGATTGCAAATTCACTCACTCTTTCAGGTCACCCGTGCGAGTTTGATGTCGTCAAGGTGATAAGGCCGATTCGTAGTCGGAGCCCAGATGTAACCAGGCAGGTGAGCCCGGGGGCTTACGCCGCCCGGCTCACCAGATCTGTTGTTACATGCGACTGTTTCTCGCGTTCGACCAATGCTTACAGCTCAGCATCGACGCGAAGGACCTTGCCAGCGGGCTTCTTCTCGTCTTCGCTGGTGCCGAATTCGGTGATGTAGAGATGTCCGTCTTTGCCGAAGGCGAGCGACGTCGGCTTGTCCAGGCTGAGCACCTTCTTGGCGGTGACCTTGTCGCCTTCGACGGTCAATTCGAACAGGCCACCTTCGCTGGTCTTCACCCACGCGAAGTCGACCACGTACAGCTTGCCCGTCTTGGGGCTGTAGGCCAAACCGGCGATGTCGTGCAGACCGGTTTTCAACGACTTGATCAACTTGCCGTCAGCCGGATTGTACATCGTCAGCAGGCTGTCGTTGGCGACGTTCATTTCGCCCATCTGGCTGACGACGAGTTCCTTGCCGTCCTTCGAGAACGTGATGCCCACGGGAGCATCCACGCCGGTCGCAACCTTGGTGGCGATAAACGGCGTCAACGGACCGGGCTCGCCATCTGTAATCTTCGATCGTGCGATCCAGCCCTTCGTATCGTCGCCATTGCAAGTCACGAAAATGGCATCACTGCTGATCGCCACACCGTAGTAGTTGCCTTCACCCTTGGCCGACTCCTTGCCCGCCTTGATCGGCCCCAGCACCTTATCAGCATCCTTGGGAGTGGATGGGGTTTTCGGTGCTTTATTACCGACTTCCATCACCAGAACTACTTCCTTTTCATCGGGATTGCCACCGTCGGCAACAACCAGAAAGTTTTCGTTGATCATCGCCACGCCTAGCGGGCCGATGTTGTATTTGGGACCTTTGCCGTAGATGTCTGTATTAAAGCCGTTAATTTCCACGGTTAAGGCGGGCTTCTCGCCCAACGTCAAGCGATGGACACCCGAACGCGCGGCGACAAACAGATCACCCGTTGTCGTCTGGAGTGCCAATCCCGAGGGATTATCGATGCCCGTTGCCACGACAGTCGTCTTCGGGTCCGCGGCGAAGGCGGCCACGCCCATGAACGATACGCTCAAGCCCAAGAGCCACGCGTGTTTGCCAATCATCGAAAGTCTCGCTTTCTGGTGTGTGTTACGTGAATGAACGTCGTTGACAGTGTGGGTTTTATCACAGACACAGGACGCAGGCCAACGAGCGGCCAGCTCCCTGTGTCGAATTCAGACGGATTACTCGGGCAACTTCGGGGCTTTGACCAGCGGATACGAACTGCTGCTCAAACCCTCTTTCAGGAAGACCACCAGGTCAGCGATCTGTTCCTTGGTCAGCTTCAGTGGAAAAATTTCTTCGTCGAGGTACGGGTTTTCGGTGCCGCCCTTGTTGTAATAGGCGACAACATCTTCCAGCGTCTTCAGGTGGCCGTCGTGCATGTAGGGGGCGGTCTTCGCGATCTCACGCAGAGTCGGCGTCTTGAAACTGCCGGTGTCGCCTTCGATCTTGCTGAGAGCAAAACGGCCCACATCGGGCTTCTCGTGTTGCATCCCGACGCCGATGTTATGGAAGGCGTTGTCGGTAAAGTTGGGTCCGCTGTGGCACGAGCTACAACGAGCTGCCCCGAAGAACAGCGCTCGGCCACGTTGTGCTGCAGGCGTCAAGGCCTTGGCATCACCCGCGGTGAACCGGTCATACGGGGCATCTCCGGACAGAACCGTTCGTTCGAAGGCCGCAATGGCCTTGGCAATGCCCTCTGACGTCACATCGGTGCCATAGATTTCTTTGAACTGTTTTTTGTAGCCGGCAATTCCGTTCAAGCGTTTGACGACTTCCGGCAGCGTCATGTTCATTTCAATGGGATTTTGAATCGGGCCGAGTGCCTGTTCTTCCAGGGTTCCAGCACGGCCATCCCAGAACTGCAAGGTTTGGAAGGCTGTGTTGATGATCGTCGGGGCACCGCGGCCCCCTTTTTGACCACCGACGCCCGTGGCGACAGCCTCACCGTTGCTCCAGCCTTTTTCAGGGTCGTGGCACGAGGCACACGAAACCGTGCTGTCGGCGGAGAGACGGGGGTCGAAGTAAAGTTGGGCTCCCAGAGCGACCTTTTCCGCCAGATGCGGATTGTCTTCCGGATGCAGAACATCGGGCAGTCCGGACGGCGTTTTGATCTTAGCGGCGGGTTTGTCGGCGGCTGCAGTCGAGTCCATTCCGACCGAAAGGGCGAGTCCGAGCAGACCCAAAGCGGCACTCGTACCGACGAAAACGTTCTTCCAACGGAGAGCAAGGGCAGAGCCAAGGCGGCGAGGCATGGTGGGTTCCCGAGGGGCGTGCGTTAAGCTGTTACGCAGAATCCGCAAAGCGCGGCTACGCCTATCTTATGCGTCAGGAGCAGTTCTTCAAGTCTCGGGCAGGTTAAGGACCGGTGAGGGCGAGGGTTCAAGACGACTTTGTGAGTGGATTGGCGCTAGCCACTGGTTCTGAGTATCGATTTCCGCAGAAGATCCCAGAAGCATACCCCGCCGATGGCCTACCGGGACTTCCCACGCTGCTCGAGCTTTTGCAGACGTTGCCGGGCTTCCGCGTCATTCGGACTCAGGCGCAACACCTCTGCAAAGTGCTCCTGGGCCCCGGCAAAGTCTTTTTCCCGCTCCAGCAACTCGGCCAGATTGAAATGGGCACTGGTAAATTTCGGGGCCAACTGCAGGGCACGCTCAATGTGCGGTTTCGCATCGGCGTCGCGACCGAGTTGCATTAACGTCATGCCCAAGTTGTTCTCGGCATCAGGCGATTTAGGGTTTTGCCGCAACACAATCGAGAACTGATTGGCTGCTTCGTCGAACTCGCCCAAGCGACCCAGGACGAGGCCATATTGGCTGCGAAGTTCTGGAATCTTCGGCTGCACTTCGACCAGTGTGGCTAAGAGTGGTCGCGCGCCCCGCAGATCTCCTCGTGCCTTGAGCAACGCTGCCAGATTTTTGAGGGCTACTTCGTGTCGTGGACTGAGCCGCAGAGCCGTCAGGTACTCTTGTTCGGCCTCCGAAATGCGCCTCAGCCCCTGTAAAGCCGCGCCGAGATTGGCATGGGCATCCGCCACTTTCGGTTTCAATCGCACGGCCTTGCCAAAATAAACCGCGGCCCCGTCGAACTGGCGTCGTTCCAGGCGGATATTCCCCAGCTTGAGGCAGGCCACAAAGTGGTTCGGATTGACCGCGAGAGCGTGTTGCCACAAGGCCTCGCTGTCCCGCCAATAAGTCACTTGCGTCCGTGTCAACACCACGCATCCGAGCAGGACGATCGCCACCGCCAACCCGCCCATCCCGCGGGCGACGCCTCGCCAGGCGACAGACTGAGAGACGCCAAATACGAGCATGATAAACAGACCGATGTGCGGCACATACGCGTAGCGATCGGCATAAGCCTGCGATCCCACTTGCACGATTCCAATCACCGGGACGAGCGACACCAGAAACCACAACCAGCCGACCGCCGCCGGGGCGCGACCGCGGGGCAGCACGGCAATCAGTAACGAAACTCCAATCAGCGTGGCAATCCCGATCCCGACCATCAGCAGCGTCAATGACGATTCAGGATGCGGATAAAAGACCGTGAGCCCCGTCGGCCAGAACGTCTTACCCAGATACCAGGCATAGGCATTGAATGCGTTACCGATACGAATCAGCGGCGAAACGCGCCTCAGGGAATCAAATGAGCCTGCCGAGCCTTGCGATACGATCGTGAGAACGATCCACACAGCGGTCAGCCCGAACCAGGGGAGCTTTTCGTAGACCAGGGCGGAGACGCCGAGTTCTGAATCACTGGGTGCGGGTTTTGTTCCGATCCCTGCGTCGTCTCCAGCGGAAGACGCCGGAGCCCATGGCAGAGACAAGCGCTTTAGCGGCCAGACATCCAGCAATAGCAATAGCAGCGGCAGGCTCACGAGCATCGATTTGGACAGCAAACCGAGCAGCATCAGCGCGCCCACGACGAGATGCCGGCCGATCGCCGGTTGGGCCGCGTACCACTGGTATGCCCACACCGCCAGGATCAGGAAAAATGTGCTGAGCACGTCCTTACGTTCAGACACCCAGGCGACCGATTCGACGTGCAGCGGATGCAATGCGAACAGCAGAGCCACAGTGGCGCTGGGCACGAGCATGCCGCTCATTCGCCGCAACAGTAACAGCAGCAACACAGAGTTAACAAGGTGCAGCAGCAGATTCGTCGCGTGGAATCCGGCCGGCTTCAATCGGTAAAGACTGTAGTCCGCCTCCAGCGACAGCCACGTCAGGGGGTGGTAATTGCCGCTATCGAACGTCGTCCAGGCATATTTGATGCCTGCGGGGGTCAGTCCCTGTTGGACCGAGGGGTTGGATGTCACATAGACGTTGTCATCAAAATTCACAAATCCATTTGTCAGAACGCCCGCGTAAGCGATTCCGGTCAAAGCGATGAGCAGCACGCAAGCGATGATTTCATTACGAGCGGTTGCTGCGACGAGGGGCCGTCGAAGTGGGCCAGTGTCATTCACAAATCACCATTCCCCCTTGAGAACAGCCTGCGCCCTCCCGGCAACTCGGAATTTCGGCGCCCCAAAATCCTTCACGGCGTTGTCCTGAGCGGCGACTGTAACATTGTCGAGGAATTCTCGCTACCGGCTGGTCTTGCTGCCAGCGTTCTGCTTCCGCGAACTTTGCAACCACTTGGGGCCGCTGAGCGCATGGCCAAACTTTCGCGTGGTATTGCGATCCAGAAGACCTCGGATCAGGGCCGGTGATACGAACGCCAGGTTGGCAATCAACATGATCGACCCGAACGTCATCATTCCCAGGAAACAGCAGATTCCCAAATGGACGGGAATCGCCAGCGCCAGCACGATGGGACGCGTCAGACGACCCCAGATCAGGGCGATGTACGTGATCTCCCAGACCACCGTGACATGGGTCATCAGGTTGATTAGCCAAGGCTGATGGACCAGCCACAGCATATCGAGCGACTGATATTCCAGATTCGCGAAAGCACCCCAGATTGCGGTGCCATCCCACCAGGCTTCGCCCTGGAGTTTCGACAGTCCTGCAAACAAGTACAGCACGCACATATGCACCTGAATCAACCGCGTGGCAATGTTGGCGGTGATGCTCGGTGAAGTGGCGGGGAGCGGTCGCGGCAGGTTTCTGGAAGTCATCCAGCGATCGAGAGAATACGCACTTCCGCGAGGTTCGATGCCGAGATAGGCCACTGCCAGATAAAGCGAAAGAAACCCGTTGATCTGATCGAGACCGTACATCGCCTCCGGTGCGCGATGAGCGTAGCTGAGCGTAATGAGGCACGTCAGAATCGAGGTCACTCGCGTCCACACACCCAGCATGAACAGCAAGCAAACTGCCAGGGCCAGTCCATGCACGGTCCAGAGGGCGGCCGGTGATTCACACAGCCAGAGGTAGCTCCATTGATAGCCGTCGCGCTGCATCAGTCCAACAACGTCGCGGTTGAGCCACGCGTGGGGCCCAAAAAACGCGTTGAGATTGAGTGACCAGACGGCGTGCGTATAGAGAATCATCCCGCCGACCAGAATCCGCAACAACCCAATCGTCGCGGGATCGGCCGGAGTGAACCAGAAACGATCCCAGTTGGCAGAGGTCGTCTGGATCAAGTCGCGGAAGTAATCTCGAAGCAACTGCATGTCGGTCTTCCGGAAGCGTTAGGATCAGGTGGATGAAACCGTGGGACGGGTCTCCCGGCCCGTCCGTCCAGTCGGTTATCCGAGGAAAAGTGGGCTTTCTCCTGGGGTAGTTGCGGACCTCTGATATTTGTGATTTCCGGCCACCGGCGGGACGGACGGGCCTGGAGACCCGTCCCACGATACCGTGCGTCCTTAAATCGTCTTATCGCCGATTGGGGGCTCGTTCTGGCAGTCTTTCTGCTGTTTGATCGGGAATCGTCGGTGAATCGTTCGCAGGTGTAATCTGCTTAGGCAAATCGGCCGTTCCGTCTGCTCTAAAAGTCCCCAGGGGCCGCTCGAAATACAGGCTTTTGTCAGTCAGTGTCATTCCGGCCAGGACTTGCTCCGGCCGCGGGATCAAGTGGCGGACCAGGATCAGTTTCACCTGTTGGGCGTGATGTTCCACCAGCAAATGGGACGCATAGGACCGGCTGAAAGCCAGTAGGTACTCAGGTGGCGTCCCCGGTTCGGCGAATTGGCTCAGGTGTTCGCTGAGCATGAAGTGTCGATGATACAGCAACCGCGGTTGATGCTGAGTCTTGTGGGGAAAGAGTCCACTTTTCTCTGTTCCGTCCGCAAAGCCCAGTTCGTAGCGGATTAAATGGCTCGGTCCAGGTTCCGGAGCAAAGAAGTGGTATCCGTGGTTTAAGTAGAGCGCATCCAGATAAGGCTGGTACCAATCCCAGAGACTGGCCATCAGCCCCGAAGTAGGAGCGACTGCTGCCGGCCCCACGACAACCGCCGAGAGGTGCCACAACAACAACAGCGACACAATCCACCGCGTACGGAGAGACCAAGCCGGAAGAATGCCGGCTGAGGGAGCGGACTCGGAAGTGGGGGGCGGTGTCTCCATACGCTTCCAGTATCGACCTGGATTGCAACCTTTCCCGAGGCGAAGGTCACCCCAGAGGGCGAACAAAAAACGGATCATTACGTGGCGAACGATCCCGGAATCATTCCTGATTGGCGAAACTCCGCGGGTTATCGCAGTTGTCCGGCCTCCCCTCCCATAGGTCCCATAAGTCCCATGAATTGGGAATGGGACAAATAGGACCGATGGGATCAGACGTTTCCAAGACAGAAATACCGAACGCCTGTTCAAAAACCAATGTTTGTATTGAAACGTAACGGCAGACGTCGATAGAATGCAGCATCTACGGTTGTTGATATGAGTCGCATTCTGAATTTGTGCGCTCCGTGCAGGGCGGGATGAGATCGCAACTTGAAAGGGAACACTCATGCTGGTGATTCCAGGCGGCGTCGGTAAAGACACATGTGATGGCGTAACCCGCCGTGAAATGCTCCGAGTCGGCGGTTCGGCCGCGTTCGGTATCAGCCTCGCGAATATGCTGCAAATGCAGAAGGCGACCGCTGAAGAAGGCAAGTACGGCGGCATCGGTTTCGGCAAGGCGAAAAGCGTCATTCTCTGCTATCTGCAGGGTGGCCCCAGTCACCTCGACTTGTGGGATCCGAAGACCGACGTTCCCGATAACGTGAAGAGCGTGTTCAAACCGATCGACACCAAGGTCGCCGGCTACCAATTCACGGAATTGCTGCCGAAGCTGGCTCAGGTGAATGACAAGTTCACCCAGATCCGTTCGGTCAGCTACACACCGATCGGCCTGTTCAACCACACGGCCGCCATCTACCAGATGTTGACTGGCTACACCGCTGACAAGGTCAGTCCCTCGGGCCAGTTGGAGCCTCCTAGCCCCAACGATTTTCCAAATGTCGGCTCGAACATCATCCGTTTGAAGCCGATCGACAAGCCCATGCTGCCGTTCGTCATGCTGCCGCGTCCTCTGCAAGAGAGCAACGTCATCGGCAAGGCAGGCACCGCGGGCTTCCTGGGACGGGCGTACGATCCGTACTACCTGTATCCGCCCGGGGACGATATGGACTTGACCAAGATGGACAAGATCCGTGTCGACGACCTGCAATTGCGGGCCGACATCACCAACGTCCGCATGGAACGCCGAGCCAAGCTGCGTGAGCAAATCAACGCCGGCATGCCGGAACTCGATCGCGCCGTGTCGAAGTACGCGTTGAACGAATACTACGGTAAGGCCTTAGGCTTGGTTCTGTCAGGCCGGGCACGTGATGCATTCGACCTGTCGAAGGAATCGACCGAAACCCGCGATGCCTACGGCAAGAACCCGTTCGGCCAGAGCTGCTTGCTGGCTCGCCGCTTGGTCGAAGCCGGTACGCGGTTCGTCGAAGTCAACTGGCCGAAGGTCGCCAACAGCGACAATCATTCGTGGGACGTCCACAGCGGATTGTCCGACCGGATGAAGAAGCAGTCGGCCCCGATGCTTGATTCCGGTTTGTCGGCCCTGATTGCTGATCTGGATCAACGCGGACTGTTGGACGAAACGCTGGTGATCGCTGTCGGCGAATTCGGCCGTAGCCCGAAGCGCGGCGTCAGCACCTCAGGCAACAGCAATTCGGACGACGGTCGCGATCACTGGCCGTACTGTTACTCATGCGTGATCGCCGGTGCCGGAGTGAAGCGCGGCTTCGTCTACGGCAAGTCGGACCTCACGGGTTCGGCCCCGGTCGAAACCCCGGTCCATCCGTGCGATCTGCTCGCGACGATATACCACAGCGTGGGAATCGACCCGCGAACGATCGTCTTCAACCACTTGAACCAACCACGCGATCTCGTCAAGGGTGATGCGGTGGTGGGGATTCTGTCGTAGGCGATCTACGACGATCTGCTAGTTTTCACGAAATATCAAACGCCGGCCGAAAGCGATTTCGACCGGCGTTTGTTCGTTTAAATTCAGAGCCGTAAATCTTCTTTCACGAACTCTTCCCAAGTTCAATCGCTCTCAAAGTCGCCGCTTCCACAGCGTTCATCAGGCTGGCCCGCAGGCCGCCGCGTTCGAGGGCGTGCAGGCCGGCGATCGTGGTTCCGCCGGGGCTCGTCACGGCGTCCTTCAGTTCGCCCGGATGCAGACCCGTTTCCAGGACCATCTTGGCTGAACCCAATAAGGTTTGAGCTGCCAGTCGCATGGCCACGTCGCGTGGCAGGCCCATTCGCACGCCGCCGTCGCTGAGGGCTTCGATCATCAGGTAGACGAACGCGGGACCGCTGCCCGAGAGGCCAGTGACCGCGTTCAACAGATGTTCTTGAACCTTGAATGCCAGGCCCACAGAAGACAGCAGCCGCTCGACCGTTTGAGCGTCTTCTGCAGTGGCCGAAGATCCCAAGGCATAGCCGGACGCCGACGCATTCACCAGGCACGGGGTGTTGGGCATCACGCGAATGACGCGTCGTCCGTTGCCGAGTCCCGCTTCCAGAGTTGCCAGAGTAATCCCAGCGGCGATGGAAATCACCAGATGCTCGGGCTTCAACAGCGGCTTCAACTCGGCCAGGACTGCCGCCATGTTTTGGGGCTTTACGGCGAGGAACAGGATCTCGGAGTGTGAGACCACGTCCGCATTGGCAATGACTCCGGGCGAATGCGTTTCGGCCGTGAAGTATTCTCGCGCGGCCGGCACAACATCGCTGGCGATGATGTGCTCTGCTGTGCAACAACCGGCACTGATAAACCCTTTGGCCAGGGCCGTGGCCATCTTGCCGGCGCCAATGAATCCGATATGTCGTGTCGACATGTTTTCAACAATTCCTTGTGTCTGGTTGTAGCCCGACCCTCTGAGTCGGGCCTATTTGCGATGCCGAATGAGCCCGACTCTGGAGAGTCAGGCTACAGCATAAAACTCTTTATACCAATCGACGAACCGTCGCACCCCTTCTTCGATTGATGTCGAGGGGTGAAAGTTCGCATCTCGAACGAGATCATCGATATCCGCATACGTCGCCGGAACATCCCCCGGTTGCATCGGTAACAGATTCTTGATCGCCTGGCGCCCGAGGTTCTGTTCGAGTAACTCAATCAGATACAGCAACTGGACCGGTTCGTGGTGGCCGATATTGTAGAGCCGATACGGGGCCAGGCTCGTGGCCGGATCGGGCTTCGTCGCATCCCAGTCGGGGTTGGGCAACGCGGGTTTGTCAGCCAGTCGCACCACGCCCTCGGCGATGTCCTCGACGTAGGTGAAATCGCGACGCATCTGGCCGTTGTTGAAAACATCGATGGGACGGTTTTCGAGAATCGCCTTCGTGAAGAGGAACAGCGCCATGTCGGGTCGGCCCCACGGGCCATAGACCGTGAAGAACCGCAGTCCCGTGACCGGCAGCCGATAAAGATGCGCGTAGGTGTGGGCCATTAATTCGTTGGCCTTCTTCGTCGCCGCGTAGAGACTCAGCGGGTGATCAACGTTGTGATGGACCGAAAAGGGCAGGGTGGCATTCGCGCCGTACACGGAACTGGACGAAGCGTAAACCAGATGTTTCACCTGCCGTTGGCGGCAGCCTTCCAGCACGTTGGAAAAACCGTGCAGGTTGCTGTCGATGTAAGCTTGCGGGTTGGTGAGCGAATACCTCACACCAGCCTGGGCGGCAAGATGAATCACCACATCGGGCGACGTCTCCGCAAACAGCTTCTCGGCGTCGGCTCGTTGTGAGAGATCCAGCTTGTGGAACGAGAACCCAGGGGCGACCTTCAACCGATCGAGTCGGGCTTGTTTCAAGCCGACGTCGTAGTACGCATTGAGGCTGTCGACGCCGACGACCGTCGCGTCGCGCGCGAGCAGTTTCTGGCTCACGTGAAAGCCGATAAATCCAGCGGCTCCGGTGACCAGATAACGTGTCATGCCGTCCTGTGGGTGATGCGAGGTGAAGGCGTCGTGGGACGGGTCTCCAGGCCCGTCCGTCGGTGTTTGGCGATCTCTCGGTTACTTGGCTGCTGATCGCCGCTCCGGCAGAGGTTGCTTCATAAACTGACTGAGGCGTTCTGTTTCCCGCATGATATAGAGCAGGGCCGTGTAGTGGCCAGTGTCCTCCAGCCAGATCAGTTCGGGCTCTTCGCCGATCGATTTCCATAATGCGATCGTGCTGGAAACGGGGAAAATCTCGTCATTTCGAGCCGCCAGCATCAAGACCTTGCGGCCTTTCAGCAGATGACCGTACGTCGTGGGCTCGACCGGAGACACGGCCTTAATGAATGTTTCACGCGTGCCCCCCTTGGCCAGCCAGTCCTCGCGGAACCCCGCGGTTTCCTTCCGTTCTTGATCCCAAATGGATTGCGCCAGGTCGCCACCCGCGAGCTGGATGCCGACTTTCCGGACGCGAGGTTCCGCGGCGGCACTGAGGGCCGACATCAACCCGCCCAGGCTGATTCCAGTAATCCCCAGATCGTCATCGCCCACTTCCGGCCGGTCACGAATCCATGCCACCGACTGACGGATATCGAGTACCGCCTGTGTCATGCCGGCGATCGATTCTTCCAGGTTTCGCGAGAGTAACCGGCGCGGATGGCCCGGCCGGCGTCGTTCAGCGTAGTACGGCATCTTGATGGCGAGCGCTGCCACTCCGTTTCTCGCCAAGGCATTGGCGATGGTTTGCGACAGGATGAAATCGCCTCCCAGGATGTGCAGCACGACAACGCCAGGAAACGGTCCTTTGCCGGCTGGTTGAAAGTACAACCCGTGAACGGTGTTGTTTTCTTCAAATTCCGTCTTCACCGGCGAGGGATATGTGACCCTCGTCACTTGTACTTCGCCACTCATTCGTTCGAGCTTTGTGGTGTAAGAAAACTGATGGTTCTGCATCCGAAACCGCTCGGCGACTAGCGGTTCGTCGGAAGTGATCTTGAAGTCGACCATGCCCGTCACTGGAATCTCGGCATGAGTCGGACTGGGCTGGAGCGGTTCCTCACCCACAGCGAACGCAACCCAGGCGATCAGGCAGACGGTCAACGCAATGGCTCGCAGACGCATGAAATGGTTCCCAGAGGTGCGGAAGTCCTTGCTCGAAAAGCTGTTACGGATAGCATATCAAGTCCGGGCAAGATCGGGCAATCGCATTGATCGAGGGGTGGCGGTGGACAGGGCGGATTAGTTCATAGCCACAGAAGGACACAAAAGAAACACAGAACCGGCAGGCAAGATTCCTTAATTCCAGGTCAAGTCGAGATCTGACCCCGGATGGGGTCACAGAGAGTAGCCGGTGGTTGAGGAGCGGAGCGACGACACCACCGGTTCGGTCGTCATTGGGTTCGCATCCTGGAGGGATGCCAGAGGGACGCACCGTAGCATGTCACGAATTCAAATCCTCTGCGATCCCTCCAGGATCGAGGACGCTGGGAGACGATATCCGGTGGTGTCGTCGCTCCGCTCCTCAACCACCGGCTACTCTCGTTAATCCCTCCGGGATAAAAACCAATGTGCGATCTCGCGCCGTACCGCCAACGCGTTCAATTCCCCAATCGTGGTCCCGTCCCCGTCCTCGCAAGATTGGCTGATTTCTTACCAGTCTCTGAAACGCGTTTGTCATTGCTGGCTGATTTGCGCATCCACTTGGTTCATCCGCTGTCGCATCGTGATGGACAGGCAGGATGCCTATCCTGCGGTCGTTATGCCGCAAAACTAGGCAGGAGATTCCTCTTTTTGGGAATAGTCGGCACAACCGATTTCTTTGGCGAAAGCAACGGGTGTTGGTCGATAATGTCTTGTGCCGCTCACCGGACGTGAAAATCTGGCCGGGAAGATTCTTTGGACTTGCCGAGAACATCCAGCCGGTTTCCCGTGTCCCACTGACGCCTGGCCGCCGAACTGATGCGAATTCAGATGAAAAATCGGCAGCACGGCTCAGCGTATGCTAGGTTTGAAACGTGATGCCTTTTGGCAACACGCTTCCGGGGGGGCGAGCGCAGTATTTGAGAGTTGGTTTTTGTGCATTGCTGTCAGTATGGCAAGGTACGCTGCAAGTTGGTCCCGCCTTAGAAGGTGTCCTCGCGAAGGGGTTCTCTTCACGAGCACGATTTGTTATCATTCCCCTGACTTTTCGGCACCTCTGTGTTCAGGGGCTGTTGAAGAGTAATTTCACAATTCGGAACTCCTGAAATGTCTGGGTGTACCGGACCGGTCGAAGCTCCGGAATGGCGAGTTGACGCGGGACATAGCACCGCGATCTCCGTTCCCTCCGATCAGTCCACCCGTCGCGACCTGCGGTCTATGACCCGGGACGGCGTCTTTTTCAGCGTGATGGTCGGGATAGGTGAAACCTATCTTCCTGCCTTCGTACTGGCTGCCGGCTTAGGCGAAGTCGCCGCTGGCTTGATTACGACCTTGCCTTTGCTGGCAGGTGCCGTACTGCAGTTGCTGGCGCCGCGCGGCGTGAAATGGCTGGGTTCGCCCCGTCTGTGGGTTGTTACCAGTGCCGCACTGCAAGCGTTGTGCTTCGTCCCCTTGGCGAT
The DNA here is from genome assembly GCA_021732415.1 of Planctomycetaceae bacterium. Taxonomy (GTDB): domain Bacteria; phylum Planctomycetota; class Planctomycetia; order Planctomycetales; family Planctomycetaceae; genus JAKFVC01. The sequence goes on along the minus strand of JAKFVC010000001.1, from coordinate 51,567 downwards.
TGCTGCCTGTCGTGGAGGCATTTCTCTCGGCATGGTCTTCCTGTTGGTCTCCTGTTATTGGGGATTCGGGATGGCGTCGGCCGCGGCCTGGGGCAGTTGGGCCGAGATGCTCGTACCCAAGCTGGTCCGCTCAAATTACTTTGCTCGACGTACCCGATTTACACAGGCCGGCACGCTGCTGGGCTTTGTGGTCGGTGGGTTCAGTCTGCAATACGCCAAGAACGGCGGATTTTTGCTGCAGGCCTTCGCCGTGCTGTTTGGCGTGGCGGCGGTCTGTCGGCTGGTTTCGGCCTGGGCGCTGTCGGCTCAAAGTGAAACGGCACCCAAGCATGATGATCAGAAGTCAGTGAGCTTCCTCGAGTTGGGACGTCGTCTGTGGAATGGTGGCAGCGAACGCTTCCTGCTGTACCTCGTGGCGACGCAATTTGCCGTCTACTTCTCGGGACCGTACTTCAATCCTTACATGCTGCGACACATGCAGTTGTCGTATTCGACATACGTCATGTTGATCGGTACGTGCTTCCTGGCCAAGATGCTGGCCTTGCCTCTGTGGGGCATTGTGGCTCAGCGATCCGGCCCGCAAAAATTGCTGTGGATTGGTGGGATTGGGATCGTGCCGGTCTCCGGTTTGTGGATGGTTTCCAATTCGCTGCCGTTTCTGTTCGCCTTGCAACTTGTGGGTGGCGTGGCTTGGGCGGCTTATGAACTGGCCATGTTACTGTTGTTCTTCGAATCCCTGCGACGCGACGAGCGGACCGCATTGATGACGATGTACAACGCGGCGAACGCTCTGTCGATGGTGCTCGGTTCCATCGCGGGCGGCTTGATCATCAATTTCATGGACAAGTCGGCCGAGAGCTACTTGTTGGTGTTCGGAATCTCTTCGGTGCTGCGATTCTCGACCGTCGGCTTGCTGTTCTTGCTGCCGAAGTTGCGACCCGACCGGCTTCCGGAAGTGGTCCCGCCTGCCTCAGCGTCGATTCCCGAACGAGTTCCCGCGGCGTTGGCCGTCGAACGTCGTGCGGTTGCCGTCTATGCGGAAGATTCGCGGGGACGTAAACCCGAACCGCAGAGTGCATTGGCGAACTGAAGCGAGCAAATAACAGAATTCAACAGCCACGGTAATTTCGCCGTGGCTGCTTTTTTGTAGCCTGACTCTCTGAGTCGGGTGTATTGGAGAGGAAGAGACCCGACTCGGAGAGTCGGGCTACGACATCACTTAATGATCTCGCGAATCGGCTGCCCGTGGTCGATCTCCAGCCGCTTGCGGCCGGGGATTTCCAGGCGATGCGAATCCAGTCCGAGTTGATGCAGGACCGTCGCGTGCAGATCGGTCACATAGTGCCGGCCTTCCACTGCATGGAAACCGATGTCGTCGGTCTTGCCGTGGGCGATGCCTCCCTTGATCCCGCCTCCCGCCAGCGCTACGGAAAAACCATAGGGATGATGGTCGCGGCCATCGCCGCCTTGGGCTCCCGGAGTACGGCCGAACTCGGTGCCAATGACGACCAGGGTTTCGTCGAGCAGGCCGCGCTGCTTCAGATCTTTGATCAATGCGGCGATCGGCTGATCAACCTGCCCGCAGAGGGACGAGTGACCCGCTTTCAGTCCGCCGTGAGCATCCCAGGCACCGGCTCCACCGTTGCTGCCGTGGAACAGTTGAATGAACCGCACACCGCGTTCAACGAGACGCCTCGCGGCCAGACATTGGCGGCCGAACGTCTGTGTCGGTCCCTTGTCGGTGCCGTACATCCCAAGTGTCTCGGCCGATTCGGATGAAAAATTGACGACCTCGGGAACGGCGGTCTGCATCCGGAAGGCTAACTCGTACGACTTAATTCGCGCCCGCATCGCCTGATCGTCGGGATATTCGACCGCCGAGATGTTGTTGAGTTTTCCCAACAGATCGAATTCGGCGGCTTGTTCTTCGCGGAAGACTTCTCGGCCGGGCAAGGCGAAGGGCAGAGGATTATTGGGGTCAACCTCCAGCTGCACGCCGTTGTGTTCCGGCCCGAGGTAGTTTGCTCCGTGGCCGCCGACTCCGCCGCAGCAATCGGCAATCGGGGTTCCCATGACGATGAACTGCGGCAAATTCTCGTTGAGAGTTCCCAGCCCATAGTGGATCCACGAGCCGATCGTCGGGAAATTCCCCTCAAGCGAATGCCGGCCGGTGTGAAATTGAAGCTGGGCCCCGTGGTTGTTGTCGGTGGTCCACATCCCGCGGACGAGTGCCAGATCATCGGCGCACCAGTCTCCCAGATGAGACCACCAGTCGCTGATTTCCAGGCCGCTCTGGCCGTGCTTCTTGAATCCGACCTGCAACGGGAAGAGTTTCGGGTGGACCTTGTGGAGACCCTCGATGACTTCACGCAGGTTCTTCTTGACCAGCGGCGATTCCAGCGTGGAGGCAAACGGTGACTCTTGAATGGTCTTCCCGGCATGCTCGTTGAGGGCGGGCTTCGGATCAAAACTCTCCATCTGGCTCATGCCGCCGACGAGGAAGATCCAGATGACGTTCTTGGCCTTGGCGGGAAAGTGTGGCTGCCCGGTCGGTGGCGTCCAGAGTGCGGTGGATTCCGCTCGGGCGATTCCCTGTTGGTGCAGCAACGTTCCCAAGGCCAAGCCAGTGAAGCCCATGCCGACATCGGCCAGGAATGCACGTCGCGGTATGCCGAACGATTTTTGAGTCATAAGCAACATCACACACGGCAGGGTACAGGGATCCGAACTGCGAGCGTTCCAATATCATATCGGGAAAACGCATCAATCAATAGCGATATTTCCCGGCGGCTTGTGGGAGCCAGCTGGAAAGGCTACAGACAGGATTTAGGAATAATCTCACGCAAAGGCGCCAAGGCGCAAAGTTCCGAAGGTCAACCGAGTAGCCATTCTTTATCTTTGCGCCTTGGCGCCTTTGCGTGAGATTATTCTGAATGGCCTTGTCGCTTGAAACGTCATCAAATTGCCAAGATCCATCAATATAAACAGCCCGGCTACTGCGAATAGCCGGGCTGCGATTCGAATGATTTTCGACTCGAAGTTCTTAGAAGAATTCGTGGGCTTCTGCCATGATTTCGGGGTACAGCGTGCGGTTCTCGCCAGTCGCTTCGGCCAGCGATACGTTGACGATGTTCATCCCTCGCAGAGCCACCATCTGACCCCATTTTTGCTCGACAACCAAGCGGCCCGCGTGGATTCCCAAGCGGGTTCCCAGCACGCGATCGAAGGCTGTCGGTGAACCGCCGCGTTGCATGTGACCGAGGATTACCGCACGCGTGGGGATGTCGGTCTTCTGCTTGATGATCTCGGCAACCGTGTCACCAACCCCACCGAGTTGCACGTGGCCGAACGAATCGACTTCGCCCGACTTCTTGACCATGCCTTCGGGGAGCTCGATCCCTTCGCTCACGACGACGATGCCCCACATCTTGCCAGCAGCGCGACGCTTCTTCAGGACGTCGCACATCTTTTCGATGTCAACCTTTTCTTCGGGGACCAGGATGTAGTCGGCTCCACCAGCGATTCCGGCGAAGGCGGCAATCCAGCCCGCATGGCGCCCCATCGTTTCCACCACGATGATGCGGCGATGCGATTCCGCCGTTGTGCGGCAGCGGTCAATCGCCTCCATGCAGATGTTGAGGGCCGTGTCGAAACCGAACGTGTAGTCGGTCGCACACAGGTCGTTGTCGATCGTCTTGGGGCAGCCGACGGTCTTCAACTGGTATTTTTCATGGAGCTTGCGGGCCACGCCGAGAGTGTCGTCGCCGCCGATGGCGATCAGGGCATCGATGCCCAGGCGCTTGAAAGACGCCTGCAATTGCGGGACGTTCTTCGCTTCGGTGGCGTCGTCTTTGAAGAGGTTGGTACGCGATGAGAACAGGATGGTCCCACCCTTGTCGATGATGCTGTCCGTGACAGCAGGGCTCAGGGGAATCGAAGTCCCTTCAATGGCACCCTTCCAGCCCTCCAGGAGTCCAACGCATTCGTGACCAGCATTGGTCAGGGTTTGAACGGCGCCGCGGATGACGGGGTTCAGACCGGGGCAGTCGCCGCCGCCGGTGAGTAATGCAACTTTCATAGTGTTTCTCTAAGCTTGATTTGTGTAGTGCGCTGTCAACGCTGAATTATCGCGTAGCCACGGTCGCCAGACCGTGGGCAATCGGTTGCTATTTGTGAGCAGCCCACGCTCTGGCGAGCGTGGCTACAACCCGAAGACTTAGCGCTGACGAAGCAGTAGGTATATCGCTGATCCCTGCCCGATTTTCGACTATTTCGCCCCGCCTGTAAACGACCACGTCCGTTCGATGTAAGTCGTGTCCACGTTGCCCGCGGCGAAGTCGGCGTTTTCGAAGATCTCTTTCAGCAATGGAATCGTCGTCTTGATCCCTTCGATCGTGAATTCGGCGAGGGCCCGGCGCATCGTGGCGAAGGACTCTTCGCGAGTCGGGCGATGGATGATCAGCTTGCCGATCAACGAATCGTAATACGGCGGGACCGTATAGCCTTCGTAGACGTGCGAATCCCAGCGAACACCGGGACCGCCGGGAACTCGCAGCTTGGTGATTTTGCCGGGCGAGCCGCGGAAGTTATTGGCCGGGTCTTCTGCGTTTATGCGGACTTCGATGGCCGAACCGTTGCAGGGGATATTCTTCTGCTTCCACGGCAGGACTTCTCCGGCGGCGACGCGAATCTGCTGTTGGACTAAGTCCGTTCCCGAGACCAATTCGGAAACGGGGTGTTCGACCTGGATGCGGGCGTTGACTTCAATAAAGTAGAAGTTGTGGTCGGCATCGACCAGAAATTCGACGGTCCCCGCGTTCGTGTAGCCCGCAGTCTTAACCAATCGGACGGCCGCTTTGCACATCTCTTCACGAACGGCCAGCGGCAAATTCGGGGCAGGGCTTTCTTCGACCAATTTCTGATGCCGTCGTTGCAAGCTGCAGTCACGTTCCCACAGGTGGACCGCGTTGCCATGATGATCGGCGATGATTTGCACTTCGACGTGACGGGGTTTCGAGATGAATTTCTCGAGATACACGCCACCGTTCTTGAACGCACTTTCGGCTTCGATGGAGGCCGATTTCAAGCCGGATTTCAAGCTGGCTTCATCGGTGGCAACTCGCATCCCCTTACCACCGCCACCTGCCGTGGCCTTGATGAGGACCGGATAACCAATCTGCGCGGCCACTCGGATTGCTTCACCCTCGTCGGTCAGCAAGCCATCACTGCCGGGGACCGTGGGGACCTTGGCTTCACGAGCAATCAGCTTCGCGCTGACCTTGTCGCCCAGCTTCGCCATGGCCTCGTGCGAAGGGCCGATGAACTCGATCTTGCACGTGCGGCAGACCTCGGCGAAATGCGCGTTTTCCGACAGAAAACCGTAGCCGGGGTGGATGGCCTGCACGTTCCCGACCTCGGCCGCGCTGATGATCCGATTGATCATCAGGTAGCTGTCGACGGCGGCTGGCGGTCCGATGCAGATGGCTTCGGTGGCCAGCGAGAGATAGTGAGCTCCCCGGTCGGCCTGACTGAAAACGGCAACCGTCTCAATCCCCATATCTCGGCAGGCACGAATCACCCGCAGCGCGATTTCGCCACGGTTAGCAACCAGGATGCGTTGAAACATTTTCGAGTGTTTTCGAGGTTTCTCGAGTATTTGCAGGGAGCGCGGCTACGTCTTCGCGACTAGGGCTTCACGCGGAACAACGGCTGACCAAATTCGACGGCGTCCGCGTTGTTAACCAGAATCTCGGTCACGGTTCCCGACACATCGGCGGTAATCTGATTGTAGACCTTCATGGCCTCGATCAGACAGACGACCGTATCCGGTTTGACCGTGGTCCCGATCTTCAGGAACGGAGGATCATCCGGCGAGGGTGACGCGTAGAACGTGCCTACGGTCGGACTCTTGATGACAATCGAACCGTCATTCACCGGAGCAGCGGGTGCTGCCGGAGCACTGGCGCCGCCTGGAGTGATCGCGGGTGCCTGGGGCGGCGCGTACATTTGCGGCTGTGGCGCATACCCTTGCGGTGCGGCCATGACCTGCACGTTCTGTGGACCACGTCGCAGACGGCAGCGCTGTTCGCCATTTTGCAGGTCGACCTCGCTGATGTCATGCTGTTCCATGAGGGCGATAAGTTCGCGCAGCCGTTCCAGGTCTAACGGCACGCCCGCTGATTTGCCTTCGGCCATAAGCGTTTGTCTTTCCGCTGGTTAGTACTGACTGACTCGGGGGCAGCCAAGTGTATTTTCTATGGGGGTAGTCCGCACCAGTGGTGGGACATATGTATGAACTTGTCGCAGAACTCGCTCGGGTTCAGACTGAGATGGCGGTCATCTCCCGAAGTTTGGCGGCTTTCACCACCAATCACTGTTGATCCGTAACTCTTCCGACGCTGGCAGCGTCGGCCACGGGCGAAGTCTGGCGACTTCGGATACCGGCCACTTTTGACCGGCTTCAATTCACAATCATCTGATCCAATTCTTTCGGCACGGAAGTCAGGACTTCGCAACCATCTTTCGTGACAAGGATGTCATCTTCGATCCGGACACCCAGCACGTTGGGAAGATAAATTCCCGGTTCGACGGTCACGACCATTCCCGGCTTCAGTACGGTTTCGGAAATCGCGGCTAAACGAGGCCCTTCATGGATGTTTAATCCAATCCCATGCCCGAGTGAATGACCGAAAAATTTGCCGAAACCCGCCTGTTCAATGTGCTGACGAGCGACGGCATCAACCTCGCAACCTTTGACGCCAGGCCGGATAGCGGCTATCCCCAGACGCTGGGCTGTCAACACAACTCCATATACCTTCTCAAGTTTCGCGGAAACTTTACCGGTGACCAAAATTCGCGTCAAGTCACTCTTATACCCGCCCGGACTGTTGGCACCCCAATCGATCAGCACCGAGTCCGCCTCGGAAATCCGCATCGACGAAGGCCGTCCGTGCGGCAGGGCTCCACGAGGTCCTACACCCACAATCGGCGGAAAACTCACCCCAGGTGAGCCAAATTTCCGCATCGCGTGTTCAAGATCATGCGCCACTTCCAGTTCCGTCAAATCGGGACGCAGCGTGGCACGCAAAGTCGCGAACCCTTTCTCGGCCAAACGGACGGCAGTTCGGATCTCCGCAATTTCATCCGCATCTTTGAACATCCGCAGGTCTTCGACCAAACCCGGGCAAGACACAAAGTCGGTAGTCGGGGATTCCTTCTGCCACGATTCGAACATTTCGACCGTGACCACGCCCGATTCAAACCCGACCTGGGCCAGTTTGGCCTTCTTGATCACTTTGGCGGTGGCTTCGTGCATTTTCTGAGTGTGAGGCCGAATCACGACCTCTAACCCAGAGCATTCCTCGGAGATCTGCGTGGTATAGCGGCTGTCGCTGATCAGGATCGCATGTTCTTGCGTTAAAAGTAGATACGTCGAATCTCCAGTGAATCCCGTCAAGTAGCGGACATTGGTTTCGTTCGTAATCAGCAGCGACGCCAGATTCTGTTTGCGCACTTCCGCCAGGAGTTTCTGACGTCGAGACGGATAGCGATCACTGGCCATGTGAGGACCTTTCCTCAACTCGGAGGGGGAACATCAAGTTTGGTGGAAGCAAAGTTTTTTAAGAAGGAGGCATCATAGCGAAGATGTGCCAATGCGGAAGTGAAGGCCAAGTCGGCCGTGGGACGGGTCTCCAGGCCCGTCAGTCCAGTTTCATCAATAAGGCCACCAATTGAGTGAGGAAGGTTTTGAACCACGAATCACACAGATGACACGAATCGAAATTCAGGAAATTGCATCCGAACGAACTCCGATCCCTCTTCGATATTCGTGTCATTCGTAAAATTCGTGGTTAAAAATAGACACTCCCCCATGGATCTCTATTTTGAACAGAAGGTCACGAAGGACACGAAGGGGACTGTGGTAATACTGTTGACGGTACATTCGCGATCACGTTTATGAGGCTGGAAGAGGCTGACTGACGGGCCTGGAGACCCATCCTGCAAAATTTGGTCCTTCCTTCGAATCTGCCGTTGAAATATGCTGTTATGGAATTCGTGTTGACCTATTCTGGTGCCCGCTCGCTCTAGATCTCTGTTGAGGAACCCTCATGCGCAAGCCCATGCTCGCGTTGATTTGCTTACTCGGTGGCTGTTGGTTTGCTGCTCAAATCTGGTTGGTCATGCCCACAGGCACGGTTTCCGGCCAGGAGAAAAGCAAATCGAAGGCCTCGAAAAAGAAGGGCAGCACGTCGGTTCTCGATGTGAAGGCGAACGAGATTCAAGACGGTTTCATGAAGAGCGCCGAGGAGTTGGCGGCCGAGTACTACGACCTGAAAGAATACGACAAGGCACGGACGTTGTTGAAATCGATCCAGGCGCTCGATCCGAATCGGCCGAATTTGGATGCCAAGCTGAAGAAGCTGGACGACGATCTGATCGGTTCGAACGAAATTGAAATGGAAGTGACTTCCAGCCGCGGCTGGGATACGACTGCGGTCATGGTTGGAGCTGGCAAGCCCATTCGCATCAAGGCGGTTGGCAACTACAAGTTCGTGGTGAGCTCGCAATTAACCCCCAACGGATTTACCGCGAAGTCAGCGACGCCGACCCCGCAGGATTTGGTGAGTGATCTGCCAATCGGAGCCTTGATCGGGATCGTGATTCCCACGACCGTGCAGCAGGACGAAAAGAAAAAGGACAAGCCCTTTCTGATTGGCGAGGGTTGCGACTACACGTCGCAAAAAGATGGAGTACTCTTTATTCGAGTGAATGCGCCACCGGAAAACAAAAACACCGGCAAGATTGAGGTCACGATCTCTGGGGGTGTCAAAGTCGGGAAGTAAGGAATGGTGCAGAATAGTCTTCGTGACCGACGCTTCCCGCGTCAGCATCCCGATGCTGGCCGCATCCACCACGATCTAGACAGGCATACGCAAGAAATCACGGATCTCAGCCGACAGATACTAGAAGAGCAGTCCCTGTTTCATTGATCTCCAGCACATCAGAGCAGAGTGCCCCGGCAATCTCACGGCGTTTTCGGTCTAATCTGCATAAACAATAGAACTTGCCAATTCCTCATTTGTTATCGTGCGTCCGGAGCTCATAATCTTGAGGGGCCTATTGACGGCACCTTTTACCCGGCCTGTCACTTGATCGAGACCGTTGGTAGTGAAACTTCAAATCATTCCTTCTGGCATGCTGGGCGAGACACGCTACCAATACCTGGTGTCGTATGTCGTGAATGATCGCATTGCGGTGGATGCCGGCTGCCTCGGGTTTGGATGCCCGCTGGCGACTCAGAAGTTGGTCACCGATCTGTTTCTGTCGCATTGCCACCTGGACCACGTAGCGACACTGCCGATTTTCCTCGACAACGTCTTCGAACAAGGTCCGGAATGCGTGATCGTACACGGCAGTGACGAGACGCTCTCCGTGTTGCAGCAGGACATTCTCAACGACCGGCTGTGGCCCGATTTTATTTCACTGTCGACTCCAGATAGTGCCTTCCTGAAACTGAATGAGCTGACCGCGCTGCAGCCGGTTCCCGTGGGGGAGATGCTCGTTACGCCGCTACCGTTGATTCACGTGGTGCCAGTGTTTGGCTTTCTGATTGAAGATGCGACGTCGGCGGTCGCCATCATTTCGGATACTCACCACAGTTCGGGAGTCTGGCAGCACCTCGCACGGGTTCCGAATTTGAAAGCGGTCTTGCTGGAGTGCAGTTTCCCCGACCAGCTCGATTGGCTGGCGGATAAGGCACTGCACTTGATCCCGAAGAGTTTCGCGGCCGAGATTCAATCGTTGCCCGCGTCGGTACGCGTGATTGCCATTCACATCAAACCCGCGTGGTACGAGCCGGTTGTCGACCAACTGCTGGCATTGGGACTCCCGAATATCGAAATCGGGCTAACCGGGGTTGAGTACCAGTTTTGAATATCGTCCGTCGGCTGACCGTTATCAATGTGGCCGGTAGGATGTATTCTGTCCTCCCATAAGTCCCATTGGTCCCATCCGTCCCATAAGTCCCATCGAATTCCCAAGAAATGCATGGGACGGATGGGACTTATGAACGAAGTTGCTGTTACCACCCGATCAATGTCAAACGTATTTCCCATGATGCCACCCGTTTTCGAAGCGCCTGAATCTATCATGCGGCGCGCCCTGGAATTGGCAGCGCAGGGCGCGGGTTTTGTCGAACCAAACCCCATGGTCGGGGCCGTTGTGGTGGATGACAATCTCCAGTTGCTGGGGGAAGGCTATCACGAGCGTTTTGGTGGGCCGCATGCCGAAGTCCACGCGTTACGGCAGGCGGGCGAACGTGCTCGGGGAGCGACCCTGTATGTGACGTTGGAACCCTGTTGTCATCAAGGGAAAACGCCGCCTTGTACTGCGGCGGTCCTGTCGGCTGGAATCAAACGCGTCTACGTGGCGGCCTTGGATCCGTTTCCCGCGGTGTCAGGGCAGGGGGTGGCTCAATTGCGGGCCGCTGGAGTCATTGTCGAGACTGGTTTGCTGCAAGCGGAAGCCGTCCAATTAACGGCTCCGTTTCGCACTTTGATAGAACATCACCGGCCATTTGTGATCGCCAAATGGGCGATGTCGCTGGATGGAAAGATGGCCGCTCATACGAGAATCTCCAGATGGATTTCGAATGCGGCCTCCAGGGGGTTCGTGCATCAACTGCGAGGACGAGTGGACGGAATCCTGGTCGGGATTGGTACGGTGCTGGCCGACGCTCCGTTGTTGACGGCGCGCCCCGCGGGCCCGCGGATGGCGACGCGGATCGTGCTCGACAGCCACGCTCGGCTGCCGTTGCTTTCGCACTTGGTGAGAACGGCGGAGCGGACACCGGTCCTGGTTTTCGTGACGCCGGCGGCACCCATTGGACGAGTTGCCGCGCTACAGGCGGCGGGGGTCGAAGTCATGTCCGTCACGGCCGACGCACGTCAGCATCCGGACATCGCGGAATGTCTAAAGGAATTGGGACGCAGACGTCTGACGAATATCCTGGTGGAAGGCGGAAGCGCCGTCCTGGGCGAATTCTTTGACCGCCAACTGATCGACGAAGTGCAGGTCTTTATTGCGCCCATCTTGATCGGCGGGCAAGGCGCCAACAGCCCTTTGGGAGGCCAGGGATTGGACTCACCAGAAATCGCGAAGCGGTTGGCCAACCTGCAGGTTACGAATGTCGAAGGGGATCTCTTCGTGCGCGGGCGACTGGTTCGTAAGTAATGTTCTCTCTGGCGCCTTTCGTTTTTGAAAAAAACTAAGAACCCTGTCAAAACCAGGGACTCTTGACTGATCGTCGATGAAGTCAGGGTAGGTATTTTTCTTACCACGAATAACTCGAATGACACGAATTGGGCAGATAGATTATCAGTCCTTCGCGACAGTTCTTCGAATTCTTATTCGTGTCATTTGTGTGATTCGTGGTTCACGCTCTTCTGAGCAGCCGGATGTATTGTTGGCCGTTCTATGTGGTTGTGCAGTTTAATCCGGCATCCCTGCTTAGAAATTGATGCCAGATCGTATTGCTATCTCAGGATTTGTGACGATCTGCTGGGACCCATGCCGCGGCGGCTTCGAAGTCGGTACAATCCCGGTTTGGCGATCCATTCGTTGGAAATCAAAAATCGCCGTTCTTTGCCACGCCGCAATCCGTTAGTCGACCCTCATGGCATCCAATTTTCCTGACAAAGATAAGCCCGGCAACGACAAGAACAAGCCTGGCGCCTCCAATCCGTTCAATAAGCTGCCTCCCCAGGATCTGGATGCGGAACGCGGCGTCCTGGGCAGCATTCTGCTCTTTAATGACGTCATCGATGATGTCGTCGACATCATTACGGCCAGCCACTTTTATCTTGATGCCCATCAGTTGATTTTCAAGGCCATCTGGCAGCTCCACGAAAACGGGATTCGTGGCATCGACGCCGTGACGGTCTCGAATGAACTGGAAAAAAAGGGCAGCCTGGAAGCGGTCGGTGGCGATCATTATCTGATCAAGGTCCTGGAGTCGGTCCCGCATGCGGCCCACGCGAAGTACTACGCCGGGATCGTACGCGACAAATACATCCAGCGCAGCCTGATCTACACCTGCACCGAGATCCTGCGTGATGCGTATGAGGACTCGAAGGAGACGGAAGATCTGCTGCGCGAGGCGGAACACGGGATCTTTCAGATCCTGGAACAACAGGAAAACACCGACCGCATTGAGCTGCGTGAGATCCTGATGAAGACGTTCGACCGCATCAACGAGCGGTTGGAGCGTGACGGCGAAATCAGCGGTCTGCCGACGGGCTTTGCCGATCTGGACGCCAAGACGAACGGGTTACATCCCACCGAACTGGTGATTTTGGCCGCCCGTCCCGCGATGGGTAAGACGGCGTTCGTGATCAACATTGCGGAAGGTGTCGCCCGGATCGCAAATAAGGGCGTGTTGCTGTTCAGCCTGGAACAATCCAAGCTGGAACTGGCCGAACGCTTGTTGTGCATTCACGGGCGCCTGGACGGACATCGGCTCCGCAAAGGCGACATGAACGAAGAAGAGCGGGACCGTCTGATGCAGGCCTCAGCCGCACTGAGCGAACTGCCGATCTTCATCGACGACGCACCCGGCCGCACGATGGCTCAGATTGGTGCCATCGCCCGCCGGTTGAAGCGCCGCGACAACCTGGGGCTGGTGATCATCGACTATCTCCAACTGATTGAACCCGAAGACAAGCGAGCCCCGCGCGAACAGCAGATCGCTCAGATTGCGCGGCGGTTGAAGTTTCTCGCGAAGGAAATGGAGGTCCCGGTCATCGCGCTCTCGCAATTGAACCGCGGCGTGGAACTGCGTGATGACAAGCGTCCGCGGTTGGCCGACCTGCGCGAGAGTGGTGCCATCGAACAGGACGCCGACATGGTTATGTTCCTGCATCGCCCCGACGCCTACGACCCCGAGGATCAGCCTGGACTGGCAGAAATCGTGATCGCCAAGCACCGTAGTGGTCCGACCGGCATCGTGAATCTCACCTGGCAGCGCGAGTCCATGCGCTTTGTGGACTTCAGCAATTTGGCCGAACCGGAGGGGGGCTACTTCGGAGCGAATGATTCGTTCGATCCGATTTAGGCGAGTGTCGGTGATTCAAAGGAGCGAAGCGACAGTGGCTCCCCTCGCCCTGGTACTCCGGGGTGAGGGGTGAGGGGCATTAGCGAGTGTCGCTCAAAGGGATGTTCAAAGCCGACTTTTTTGTCGATATTCTGGAGCCTGAGTCGCTGGTTGATCGTGCCCCTCACCCCCATCCCCTCTCCCCGGGGTACCAGGGCGAGGGGAGCCAATGTCGCTACGCTCCGTCAGGTACTGCGAACGGATGGAAGGGGGTCAATCTACAATCTTGACCAACAGCTTAGACGCCGCGTCGCGACTCAGGCTGACCTGATGGTCGCCGGCCTGCAGGGTCATGATCCCCGCCGAGGGGAGATTCTGGATGACTGATGCCGTGCAGCCGGGAATCAAACTGCCGTCTCGCAGATAGCGTAAAAACTCCGGGGTCTGATCGAGGACTCGTTCCAGAACGAAATTCGTTCCCGCCGCACAATCGGCGAGTGGTTCGCCCGGTGCACTGCGCAGCGAGCCGTCGCCGTTGGGGATTGGATCGCCATGCGGGTCCCGGTCGGGATATCCCAGGTGCTGGTCGATCCGATCGATCAGACGTTCTGAAACGGCATGTTCCAGGTTTTCGGCCTCGGCATGGATTTCATCCCACGACATCCCAAGCGTCTTGGTCAGAAAGAGTTCGACGAGACGATGCCGGCGTAACACATTGAGCGCGACCTTCTGGCCGGCCTCGGTCAGCTTCGCCCCGCGGTGCGACTGATACTTCACCAGCCCGGATTCGGCCAGTCGCTGCAGCATCGTGGTGACGCTGCCGGGAGTCACCTGCAGGCGCTCCGCGACCTCACCCGTTGCGGCCGTATCGGTGCCGACAGCGGCGCAGATCTGGTAGATCGCCTTCAGATAGTCTTCAACTTTGACGCTCTCCACGCGCCGCCCCCCATTCGAGTGCCGAAATTTCTCGATGTACGCTATCCGAATTCAAGAAGGGTAGCCATCCCACGCAGCGGTTCTATCAGATCTTTCATGATTCAGCCTACCAACGTGAGGGGCGAGGTGGTGAGCTTTTCAACATTCCGAAGAATTGTCTCACGCAAAGGCGCTAAGACGCAAAGATTGAGAATGCTTTTCTAGGCCGTGTTTGGTGAATCAATTACTTGAACAAACCAGGAAATCATTCATCATGGAGACTATGGAGAAGTCTTTTCGTACAGCTTTTTGAGCCACAGAATGACACAGAAGAAACACAGAAAATAGAAAAATGATTCCTCTTCTGCTTCTGTGTTTCTTCTGTGTCATTCTGTGGCAATAACTCTCTCTTCTTAAATCTTTACGTTCTCCGTGGCGAATCTGATCCCCACTTTGCGCCTTGGCGCCTTTGCGTGAGATCATTCTGCCCATCAGTCGACACCGAACCTCACCGGCCCGGCGACTCGTCCGACGACATTTTCGATTAGGTAAGCATTTCGGATCGAACGGGTGATTTCGCCATCCCTCTCCGATCTTCTCCTGACCGCAAACTTTCCCTAATCCTTGGGACAGGCCAGAGTCGGCCAAAACTTTGCGCACGGCATTTGCTTAACGTCTAACGGGCGCCGGCTGCGAGCCATACTTGTCAGCACAGCGCCCTGCCACGGGGGTGCCTGAGGGGAGATTTCATGACTGTGAATTCGCGTTCGTTCTGGTACTGCTGGTTGCTGCTGCCGGCTGGCTTGTTAACCGGTACGGACTTGGCCATTGCCGACCAGGAGAAGGCCCACGCGACGAGCGAAAAGTCTGCCGAGGGAACTGCGCCAGTCGTCGTAACTGATGAGAAGGCCGCACGTTCCACCGCAGTGGCGTTGAATTACTGCCGTGCTTCGTTCCATCGGATGCGCCAGAATCCTTCGAAGCGAGTCCTCTCCGAAGAGCAGCATCACATCCTGAATAATCTCAATCTGAATGAGATTGGCGATCAGGAAGTCATCACTCTTTATACGGCGACGCTGGACGAAATCGGCAAAGAGCGGATCGCGGACAAAGAGCGCTATGTTCTCAAACAAAGTTACAAACACCAGGTGCGACGACAGGTCTTGTCGAATGCATTTATCCTCGGTGCCGAGGTCACGACTTTCCAATATGTGAACGCTGTTAAGACCGGGGCCAACAGTTGGTGGGATTATCGCACGACGGCGAACAACCGCGAGCTCGATCTGTGGAAGGTCGAAAAGACGCGCATGACCGAGGTCAACGATAAGTCATCGAAGTTCCTCGATACCTTCTGGAAGATGGCGCAGAAGAAGAACATCGCCGACAACTGGCTGGTGCGAGGTGATGATCTCGATAAGCTCGATGCTGCCCTAGCCGAGACCAATGCTGAAACGCGGCTGCGCGTGTTACAGCGGATGGAACGTTTTATGACGTGCTATCCCCCCTACTATTACCATGTGGCGCGAACTCAGCAGGCGCAAGGTCAGTGGGCCAATGCCGAGGTGACTTACGAGAAACTCGCCAAGCTGGGGCACGGTCATTTTCGCAAAGACGAAATGCTGGCCGCCGGATTGGCGAACCTGGCTGCAATCCAGGCCTACTTGAAGAACCCCGAGGCACCGCAGACGGCTCGCCGCGCGCTGGAATATTCGACGGGCGCCTGGCAGGCCAACTTAGTCTGTGCACGAATTCTGCAGGAAGCCAACCAGTCGACAGAGGCCGAAGAGGCCATCCTGCGGAATCTCGACGTCGATCTGGAACGCCCGCAAAGTCTGGCCAGCCTGGTTGCGCTGTACCAGAAGTCGGGCAACGAAGCCAAGCTGATTACGACACTCAGCGATCCCCAAACGTTGACGGAATTACCCGCGACCGCATTGCTACAATCGGTGGCGACGCTGGGCGTCCGCAAGATGCCACCGCTCGCGATGCAACAGCTTGTCACGTCGCTGTACGCCTACGATCAATCCGCATTTGGAGGCCGCACGCAATTGGTGTGCGTCGCGTCTCCCGCCTGGAATCTGGACCGGGCCGAAACAGTCATGATCGGGAATCACCCGGAATCCCCCGAGACTCGAGGCGTCTCTTCCCGCGGCCAGACTCAGCTTTATTTCAGCTCACAAGGAGTCCAGATTGCCGCGAGTGGTGAACCCGAACTAGTGATGGAAATTCGCTATCCCGAATCGCAACCGATTCGTCTCCATCTGCGCCGCGGTGCCTGGTCCCAGGACATGCTCGATCATGTCGAACGTCAAGCCGGCCGCGCCGGCGAGGTCCGCGACCTGCTACCGATCTTCGCCGCCACGCGCCGCCGAGCGAGCTTTGTCGTCGCCGAAGCCGAGTTTGGCGAGAAGAAGGTGGCCCTCTGGGATCGCCGCGAGTCCGTCGACCCCGAGCATCAACAACTGCTGGTCGATCAACAAAAGGCCAAACCTCAACCCGGTCCGGGACAGGCCCACGGTGCTTCAAAGGTCGCCCCCGTCACCATCGAAAGCGTGACACCGATTGCTCCACTGGTTCAGGAGAAGGTCAAACCCGAAGCGAAGCCGAAAGCCGAAAAACCCGAGAAGCCAGCGGAACCGACCAAGCCGCTGATCGGCGTCCGTCCGTCGCGGCCCATCTTCCGTCCGCCGGCGCAGTTGAGCGAGGACATCGAGCCGGTTGATGACGAAGAGGATGAAGAGTTTCAATAGGCTGGGCAAACTTTGAAGTGCCCACCTTACGGATCACGCATTTTCTAGCCGACACTCCAAGCTCTTCTAACGGTATTCTTCGCCGAAATCGCTGGACGATAAACTGCTGCGCCAATTGAGAATGGCACGCGGGAACTCATCATGAGCGATCCACGCGCATCGAGAGCGGACACATCGCATGAGGGTATCGAGCCTGTCGCGATAGTCTTTTATATTGTTGTTATCGGCCACCGGACTATGCCGGATGATCGGCTGGAGAGATCCGCCCACACGGCGTACAAGCGAGACTCCCACAAGACTTAGGGCAACTCCTCAGCATCTCTAGCGAGCGTTGTTGAGCTTTCGCTGGCTGCATTTCGTCGCACCAGAATCATCAGCGAAATGGTCCATTGTCTGTCCTCCGAGCAACGACGGCACGATTCGTGCTTAGCTGTGAGCCACTCGGACCGGGGCAATGAAGATCGGCATAGTGGTTCGAGGTGTGTCGATTCGAAACTCGCCGTTTCGGATCAATCATCATGCCGCAGCAGTCTCTCTTTCGGGCAGGAATTTCTCAGTAAATGTGGGTGACTGCGCTTTCGCTTGATACCGAGAGACTTGTGCCCAATGCCCCGCAGAGAAGGACATTTGAAGGCGAAGACAAGTCGCTGCACCTGTGGAAGTAATTTTTTCAGATGCTGCTGCCATTTGTTCAATCGACCGTGCAATTCAGTCCGCGTTGACGTCGTGCAGACGTGTCGCGGAGATTTTTTAGTGCCACACGGAAGTTGCCAGAATTCGCCGGCGGAGTGTCTGCCGGGAATCTGATAGACCTAAAACGTATGGAGATAATCACGATGCTCAGTTCAATGACGCGGTTCCCGAAAGTATTCAGCCTGTTGGCCGTTGCCGGCGTGTTGGCCCTGGCGCCAGTTTTGGCCAGGAATCCTGCCGCTGCGGAAGACAAGGCGGATCCCAAGGCCGCCGCTACCGAAGCCGCGATTCCTGAATGTCTGGCCAAGCTCAAATTGACTACTGAACAACAGCAGCAGGTGAAAGACATCGTCAGCAAGACCGATGCAAGCCTCACCCAGGTGTGGGGAGAATTCAGCGATCGCTACACACAAATGATTAAGGCCGAAGCTCTGATGCTGTCGGCGATTGAAGACCACCTCACCGAACCGCAATTGATGCAAGTGCGGACTCACCGTCAACGGACCGCTCATCACGGCCGGAAGATGGTCACGACAACGACCACCGCCGCCAAGCCCGCGACTCCGGCCGAGAAGGAATTGGCTCACGACGGCGTCGTGCTGACCGCTCAACAGGCCGCCGCGTCGGACAAGATTCAAGAAAAGTATCACGCCAACCTGGAATCCTTGCACCATGAAATTCAGGGACTGCATGCCCGCCTGTTGGCCCTGGAATCCGAGAAGCTGGTCCAGATCGAAAAGGTACTGACCAAGGAGCAACTCGCCGAACTGAAAAAGAACCGCGAGATGGCTCCGGCCGCCTTGAAATTGTCGAATAACGATAGCGAACCGAAAAAGGCCGAATAGACCTCCCAGCGTCCGCTGCATCGAGCACCTTCGGGTGCCGCGTGCGATGTCGGGCGAGTGAAGTCGATTTCGCTTCTCATACACTGAAAAGGAACTAATCATGATACGAAAACTGTTATTGGCAGCCCTGGCTGTCGGGCTGTTTTCAGCGGTGAACCCCAGCGGTACCGCGAATGCTCAAGGGATCTCAATCGGTCGCGGCGGCGTGGGCATCTACAACGGTTACGGCCGCGGATATTACGGCGGCGGCTATGGCCCCGGAGTTCGCGTCTACTCTGGTTACGGCAACGGCCCGTACGGCTACGGCGCCGGCTATGGTCGCGGTTACTACAACGGCTACGGTCGCGCGGGAGTCTATGTGCAACCCGGTGGATTTTACCGGCCGTATGGTGGCGGGTATTACAACAACTATTATGGTTGGTAAGCCTGACGCTTTGACGTGATTTCGGTGAACCGGAATCGCCTAGTCGCTTTGTGTAGTTTGAGGGCTTCTGTTCAAAACGAAGATTCGAACAGAAGCACACAAAGGACACGAAGGCTGGCCGACACAACGAGGAACCCCCTGCTATTCAAATAGCAGGGGGTTCTTTTTTCTTTGCCGCGAATCAATTTTTGATCCCGGCGGGGGTGACAGCTATTTTGGAACGTGAACATGAGCCGTGATGATGTCGGCCAACGCAGTAGCTTCTCCAACCAAATCCGGAAACAGTGTCTCTGTAATAATATTCATCCTGCGAAGTTCCGTTCTCATTTTCGCTTGACAGGCTTGCGGAATGATCATCTTGATGATGGCAGATTCATCAAGCAGACCAATTTTCTGAAGTGGGACAGCCTCATGGTCTTTCTTCGCTAGGTCCAGTTTGGGCTCAAACATTGCCGCTAGATTTTCAATGAATGGCCGACTGATATCAATCGGCATAATGAAAACTCCCTGTTGTGCCATTAGGCGTTTGTTCTGGCGAAATGGATCTGTCGCGAAGGCCCCGCAGATCTCGAGTTTTTCCATAAAGATCACTCGAATCCATTCATCGCACCCAAATGGGACCCCATGTAACTGATACTTGTTCATTGCCGATTCGATTTGAGTTTGACTGTCCCGAAGAACATAGTCGAGAAAAAACCGCATATACTGCCAGTTGACAGCCCATATCGCGGATGTGGGTTTCTCATGAAATGTTCCGACAGCAAAGTAAGCCGCGATTAACAGCGACCGAGTGAAGTCCAGAAGCCGAGTTGGTCCGCCGTAGTGCTGAATCAGTGCGAGCCATTCAAGATCTCCGGTTGGAATGTCAGTCGGAGTAAGGTAATGATGAGCACGTCGCTTGAACCGTTCGAGCATCTCCAATTCGCGATTCTCTAACCGAATCCTTTTACGATAGAAATCGGGAATATTCCTCTCGACGCGTGTTTCAAGTTTCCACTCGGCGTCGGATTGTCCTCGGAAAACAAACCTGAACGGATCTTGGAGATTTCGACAAAACCACAGTAGATCATCAATGCTTTCGACAATGCCGACGTTATATCCGTTGGGTGTGAGATCATGGTTAACTTGTTTTGCCGACACGATTGCTCCGATCGAAGATTGACTTACCAATTTACTCAGCCAGACTGAGTGTCATCACCACAAAAAGGGAATTTCAACTGTTCGAAAAAAATAAAGTGCACCGCATTTGTTTCCCCATCGGCAATACTCTCATTTACCGGGTAGCCTAGGTTCTCGAATCTGGGTGAGCGAAGCAAAGCATCAATCTCGAACTACCCAAGCCAAACCGGCCGTGCCCAGAATGAATGCAGCGGTGATCAAGAAAACCTTGATTGCTAATTCCTGTGCCGCTTTTACCGAACCTTCTCGGCACGCGACTCGAAACATATTCCTGAAGAATCGATCAAGTTCTGATTTACCACGTTCGGTCACTTGGAAGCACTCTTGAGGAGGTCGATCACCGTCGAACAGGGGCATGGTAACGAGCCGAATCTTGCTTGATCCGTGAAGCTGGTCGCTGATCATGCTTGAGTGAAGCAACATCTTTGGAGCGATCAATTGAAATCCAAGGAGGGTACTCAGTGAGGCTTCTACGTCCTCTCGATTAATTTCCTTCATCGTGAAGTGGTGAATGATCTCTTCTTTGGACAGCAATGGCATTTCGCCTATGGCGACGTTGGTCTGTTTAGCGTCGAAAAGGACTTCGTAACTGGACCAAATCAATTCTAAGACACTCTTGTCGAGACTCGTAAGTTTCATTTGGAGTCGCTCCTTGTCAGCAGAACGGACAAATCGGGCTATTGGTTCATCAATGGTGCCGTTAACTCGCAAATTTGTTGAGATTCAGTGAATATGGCAACCAGATTCCGATAATCGTAGGACAGAGCAGGGAAATAGGGAAAAATGCATATTCTAGGAGCGCACATGTCAATCTCCGGCGGCTATTACAAAGCCGTCGAGGCCGCTTCATCGTTTGGTATGAACTGCGTGCAACTCTTCACGAAGAACAACAATCAGTGGAATGCCAAGCCGCTGTCGACTCAGGATCTCGATGATTTCAAGACCTGTTTGAAGCAGACTGGAATCACTCAGCCGGTCGCGCATGATAGTTACTTGATCAACTTGGCCAGTCCCAATGACGATTTGTGGAAGAAGTCCATTGAAGCCTTCAAGCATGAGTTGGAGCGGGCGGAGGCGCTCGGGTTGATTGGGGTCGTGATGCATCCGGGGGCGTATGTGTCGTCGAGTCCCGAAGCGGGGTTGCAGCGGATTGTGGAAGCGCTGGATGACATCCATGCTGCGACTGCCGGATATCAGACTTTGACGTTGCTGGAAACGACCGCGGGGCAGGGCTCGACGCTGGGGGCGCGGTTTGAGGAGCTGGCTTGGATTATTGATCACTCGGCGACCCCCGAACGGTTGGGAGTGTGCGTGGATACTTGCCACATCTTCTCTGCGGGCTATCCGCTGATTGAAGCGGCCGACTATGCCGCGACGTTTGCTGAGTTCGATCGGTTGATCGGGGTGTCTCGGATCAAGGCGTTTCATCTCAACGACAGCTTGAAGCCGTTTGCCAGTCGAGTTGACCGGCATGCGCATATTGGCCGCGGTTCACTGGGGTTGGAGCCGTTTCGACATTTGTTGAATGACCCGCGGTTCGCCAAGGTCCCGATGTACCTGGAGACTCCCAAGGGTGAGGAGGATGGCGAACAGTTGGATGCCATCAATCTGCGGACGCTGCAGAGCCTGATTCAGGCGCCGGCTAAGAAGCGCGGAGCGAAGTGAGAGGTTGGCGAGATCGTCAGTATTCAGCCCCAACGGGGCGCCCTAGGCCAGCCCAGGGCATCGCCCTGGGAATCTGACCGGAAAGTATTCGAAGCCCTGAATGGGCGCGCTAGCCTGGATTGTGATTCAGCTAGCGCGCCCATTCAGGGCTTCCTTTTTGTGATCTGGACCTGTACCCAGGGCGATGCCCTGGGCTGGCCTAGCGCGCCCCGTTGGGGCTTAAGAGGCAGCTTGTTGACGAAACAAAACGACCGAACTCACATGACTCCATTTCAACTGTGGATATCCAATCTTCAGCACTCGTACTCCCGACCCGGCTCCTGTCAATCCTTCGCGGCGTGCCGTTCGTGAACCGGGTGGATGCAGGCGTTCGCGATGGCGGCTGTCGCCAGTAAGCCGGCCATGAAGTACATGGTTGTGTTATACAGCGTACTGGAGGGATCGCTGGTTCCGGGGGGGCAGATTTCTAATAGCTTGCTGATCGTGACGGTCTTCGACTGGATCAGTTGCGACAGGTCGGATGTCGGGGCTCCGAATTTCTGGAGAAATGCAGTCGGGTCGGCTTGGGCGGTTAAATCTTTGAGTGTCTGTTGGAGTGTTCGCTCGCGCAATGCCGCTAAGACCATCGGGCCCAATACTCCGGCTGCGCTCCATGCGGTCAACAGTCGGCCGTGGATGGCGCCGACGAAACGGGTTCCGAACATATCTGCAAGATACGCCGGGATCGTCGCGAAGCCGCCGCCGTACATCGTGAAGATGAGCATGGTCACTGCATAAAAAATGACCAGCCAGGTGACTGATGGCGAGACACTCATTTGCTGAGCGATAAACGGTATCGACGAATACAGCAGTGTCCCCAGGACCAGGAAGATGGCGTAGGTTGTCTTGCGGCCGATGTAGTCCGAGGCACTCGCCCAGAAGAAGCGGCCCAGCAGATTGAAGATGCTGATCATGACGACATACATCTTGGCAAAGTCACTGGTTACCAACTGGGGCAGGGCGGGGCTGAAGAGATCGGTCATGATTGTCTTGGCGACTCCCAACACGCCAATGCCCGCCGTCACGTTGAAACAGAGTACGATCCACAGCAGATAGAACTGGGGCGTACACATTGCCGTGTTGAGTTCTACATGCGAGTGGGTCACCATCTTGCGGGCCGCGAGTTGCGGATCAGGCGGAGTCCAACCCGCAGGCTGCCAGCCTGGCGCAGGAATGCGAAAAGAGAGGGCCGCGAGGACCATCACCACGAAATACAGTCCACCGAGCGTGAAGAATGCCGCGGCAACTCCCGTCGATCCGGTGCCGACTACGTACACGCCGGGTTGGCCACGTACGATCATCTGTGAGACGTCTTTTTCATTGACGACGACGACCTCGGTCGATTTGCCGGAGACATCGGCATACCGGCGGCCGGCGTTGGTCGTCAGCGGGACGTCGGCCGTCGGCCCCAGGTATTGGGGTGGCTGGTAGTACCGACGAATCAGTTCCTCTTGCAGAGGCGCACCGATGATAGCTCCTCCACCAAAGCCCATAATGGCCATTCCGGTCGCCATGCCGCGACGGTCGGGAAACCAGCGGATAAGAGTGCTGACAGGTGAGACGTATCCTAGTCCCAGTCCGCATCCGCCCACGACTCCATAGCCCAGGTAGAGCAACCACAACTGGTGCCACAGAATCCCGATGCCACCTACCAGAAATCCACCGCCCCAGCAGACGGCGGCCACTAACCCGACGGTCCGCGGGCCGACCTTTTCCAGCCAGCTCCCCGCGACGGCGGCCATCAGCCCCAGGCAGACGATGGCCACTGTGAAGATCGCCACGACATTCGACAGTGTCCAATCATCGGCGGCCGGCGTTACGACTCCCAGCACGCACGTGAGAGGCGAGTTAAAACTGCTCCACGAATACAGTGAGCCAATGCACAAGTGGATGGCAATCGATGCCGGAGGAACTCGCCACCGATTGAATCCCGGTAGCGCGTAGATCGCTTCTTTGGCGAAGAATGCGGACATCGTGCGGTGGCCCCCCAGATCGAGCGACCACGAACGAACGCCGACCTGTGAATGAGATTCGTCCGTACGTGTGATCGCAATGACGCGGAGTATAACCCAAGCTCGGAGGGAAACGCACCTCGGGGGTGTTGCCGGGTTTCAATCCAAGTGGCGTCGTGTGAGAGTATGAGGGTATGAGAGTGACGGGGGAAGAGGGTGCGTTTCGAAGTTCCACTGTTCTCCGTGACTCTCACACCCTCATACTCTCACACGAATTTCGCATCAGAAACGTCAATCAGTTTCAGGCGATCCACTCCACAGCCGGCGAGCGAATTGCTATATCTATGTCGAATCGGAAACGCTGCTCGAATGTGCCTTGAATTCTCCTGACCAGAAGGATTGCCGCTATGGCTCGTCGTCGTCCCGTGATTGCAGCACTCACTTTTTGTATTTTGCTGGGCTTGAGCGGCTGGACTTCCGGCTGGTTCAAACCGGAAGAAACGGTCATCACGGAAGTCGCTCCCGGTGTCTTCTTTCGCAAGACGCTGACCAAGCCGAAGTTCATCGGCTGCAACAACGGCTGGGTCGTCTTCAAGGATTTCGTCCTGGTCATTGAGGCCAACTTCCCCAAGCAGGCGGAAGAGGTCATCAAGGAAGTCCGCAAGACCACCGATAAACCGATTCGCTATGTCTTCGACACGCACTATCACGGCGATCACGCCGATGGCAACATCGTGTATCAGAAGATCGGGGCGACAGCCATCGCGAGCGAGAACAGCCTGGCGTTGTTCGACACGAATGGCATCAAGGGGTTTGAAAACACCAAGAAGACGAACCCTGATGAGTTCGGTCACGGAAAGCTCGAGTATGGCAAACCGGCGCTCTATTTCCCGAAGAAGCTGGTGATCGATGACGGGACACAGCGTGTCGAGTTGTTGCACGTCGGACATGCTCATACGGCCGGTGACGCGGTCGCCTGGTTGCCGAAGCACGGGATTCTCTTTACCGGCGACGCGTGCGTGAACGGTCAATTCAACTACACCGGCGACAGCAACACGGCGAGTTGGATTGCCGTGCTGACGGAACTCGAGAAGCTGCCGATCAAGTTGATCTGCCCCGGGCATGGGGAATCGACCGACAAATCGTTGCTGGCGACTCAGCGGCGGTATTTTGTCGAATTGCGGCAATACATTCAGGCGGCGATCGACAAGGGGATGGGGCTCGATGTCATCAAGAAGGAGATTGATTTGCCGTTCTACACGGAATGGACCGGGGTGCCAGCCAAGGAGAATGTGGAGAACATCGAGTTTGTGTTCAAGGAATTGAAGAAGTAGAGCACTGTAGCCTGACTCTCCAGAGTCGGGCGAATGCAATCGTGGGACGGGTCTCCAGGCCCGTCCGTCCCTGTAGCTTGACTGTCCAGAGTTGAGTTACCCGCGCAAAACAACGACCGACAAATTCGTCACGTCGACCGCAGGAGCGTCTTCATCGCTGCTCGCGTCGCTCGGAATTCGCTCGACTCTGGAGAGTCAAGCTACGGAGACGGACGGGCCTGGAGACCCGTCCCACGATACGGAAACACAACGAGCCTGATCTGCGTGCAGATCAGGCTCGGGCCCGGCATTCGAATCTATTTGATCGGAGTTCTCTGAGGCTGTTGGCGTATGCCCGACAACAGCGCTCCGGCTGGGTACAAAAAAGGCCCGCGTGGCCCACAGGCAAACGGATGTGGCAAACGGAATTAATGTCCCGTCATCGAGAGTCCCCCGATGTGATAGCCGGGGCTGTAGATGCCATCGGTTCTGCCAACTGACACGCAGCCGGCGACGAACACGGTGAGCAGCAACAGCGTCCATGCGATACGGTTGAACATGATGCTCCTTTCCTGGGGCTTGAGTTCCTGCTGCCGTTCCTGCGGCAACGATCAAACCTAATTTGCAGGAGTCGTGCCAAAAGTTGAAGATCCGAAACAGACCGTCAAATGGCAGAAAATGCCGATGACCGCGCGAATCGTTGCGTCCGGAATGTCGTCCGAATGATGTCGTCTGACGTCAAATCGTGGACGCAATGCGGTGGATCGGTCGTCGAGAGGGACGGACCGGGCAAGCTGCGTGGTGAAATGGAAATGCGGTCAATCGGAACAGACGGGTCCTTCCCATCAGACCAGGCAAGCTCGCAGAGATTGGGGAGGTGCGGTACTGTCAGCCTGCCGAAGACGCCTGGCAGATTACTTGCACGCGTTGTAACAAATTCCTGCAATCTTGGCAGAGTTTAACGCTGTCGGCGGCGGGAGCGTGTCGCGACTGAAATATTGGGCAGAGATGAGATTCAGCCCCCGTGGCGGACGCTGCTAGCGTCCGTGTCTCCGGTTTTCCAAAGCTTATCGTTTCTGCTGTGCACGCAGGACGCGGTCCAGCAAGTTCCCCGAGGCGGTGGAAGGAGCCCGTTCGGGGGAGGGATTCGGCTTTTTCACGGTGGGAACCTGGGCCAGGATCTTTTCGTTCGAACCGGCCGCACGCCCGGTCAAATGGCGTAACTCTTCGCGAGTGACCGCAGAACTTGGCGGCGCCACGAAGGGAACGGGCGGGGCAGGGGACTCGGCGGGCTCCGGAGTCGCCGTGACGCGTGCCTGGCGTGCTTCGCGGAAATGAGCTCGCAGGCGTTGTTCTTCCAGCGAGATCGTTCGCGTCGGTCCAGGGGTGGTCGCCGGTGCTGAAGGTCTGGCCCGTGCGGGTTCCGGGACGACTGGTGGAGCGATCGGGGGCATCGGCAACGGGGCCTCCGCCACTGTCTTCTGGATGGGCTTGAGGATTCGAAGGGCAGGTTGGGGAGTCGCCGTTGCAGGACTTGATGGGGCAGATGTTCGGAAGCGGCTCGTATGGCCGGCAGTGAGGGCGGCTCGGACGGGACGTGGTCCATCCCAGCGTGCCACAAACCACAACACGGCCATCAGCAGGACCATGGATCCCACACTGAACCAGACGATTTGCATGCTGAAGGTTGATGGGACAAACTTGGGTGCTGGGGCGACCGTCGGTTCGGCTGCCGGCTGCGAGGCTACGATGGGCTCGGGCTCGACCAGGTTCGGGACGGGGTTGGGAAGTTCCAAGGCTGGCCCGGCGAACTCGTCGTCAGGGCGATCTTCTTCGACATGTGCCTGGACGACACCCTGGTCCTCTTCGACCTCGGGCTCACCTGCATTCGCGTGAACCGGCGGACGCGACTGCCAGGACATCGTTTGGCCTACGTATTTGGCCGGGGTTGCTTCGTCAGCCCGCTGAGATTGCAGGCGTTTTGGCGGTAACACCGGTCGCGATTTGGAATCCGGAATCGTCGCTTGCGAACGTGGGGGACGATTCGTTTGCGGCATCATCAAGAGGGGGCCACCGGATTGAGTGCCACCCTGGTGGTGGGCTTCGTTGATCGTATCGCTCGGCACGCCTGCCGACCGTGTCTGTTCGAAATGTTGAACCTCACCCGCACGGGGATCTCGTTGCGAGGTAGGAGGCGTGGGGGCACGCAGTGGCTTCACTGTGGGGGCAGGATGTTGTTGGCGATTCGCCGGTGCGGGAGTCTGAACCGCCTCGCTCTTGACTGCCGGTGGGGCGGCTGCCCCCGGCCGAACGACCACTGGTGCAGTTTCCGCTGCTGGGACTTGTCCAATCACGGGGGGAAACGGCGGCAATCGCTCGGCCTTGATCGTTGAGGGATCAAACACCAGGACAGAACCGTTTTCGAGCACCTGTTGATCGGGGGGCAGGCCGGAATTCTGCCTCAGAACAGGACTCGGGGAGATGACTCGCACAAACGGCGGAGAATTCTCATCTTGATGCAGCCATTTCATGACTGCGGCCAATGTGGCTTGATCGCCTGGTACGGGAACGACGATTGGCTGCGGCGAGAGATTCACAAACGCCAGGTAGGCCAGTTGCGGTCCTTTAGCGGCGGGGGCAGCCGGGCTCGAAGCCGCTGCAGCGTCCCCGTTTGAAGGTTGGGTTCGATAGTCGCGCACCCCCGTCTTACCCTGTGCCCGCTGAGATTCCAGCAGGACCACATCCCCACTCATGACCTCATACTTGGAATCGGGGGTCAGAAATGCTTGCAGGCCGCCACGACCTTGCCGCACAATTCGGACGCCACCACTGGCCGCGGGAGCTGTTCCCCCTGCCAATTTGGCGAGCTCGCCCAATGTGATGCGTCGCTCGGCCGAGTAATAGACCCCAGGCTGAGCAATCGCTCCCATAATTCCAAAATAGCCCCCCTTAGCTGATGTTTGCCAAACCGGGGACGTGTTGTAATGTCGCGCAGCCCTGGATGGCAGTCCTGGCGGAAGTGGTTGCTGGGAAATAAGTTCTGACTGGGGTCCGGGGGCCACTCCTTGCATCTGCAGGACTTCGGCATCCGTCTGAGCGTTGAAGCCTGAGCGATCCGAAAATCCCGGATCGGCGAATTCCCCCGAGTACGATCTCGCTGGGAAGCGGTTTCCCGGGCCGTCAATCATTCCGGGCGGGGACGACGTAAAGACTTGTGCCCACGCGGTTAGTGGAGCAAATGTGATCGCAGTCAAAAGAATGTAACGGGTGATGGTCATTCCATTGACCTCCTAACAGACGGATCATCTACGTACGAGCACGAAGAACAGCGCGTGTTCGTCGAATCAATCGTCCAACATCCGGTTGAAGGTTGAGGGAAATTCCGGGAATAACGATTGGGAAAGATTTGACTCTTAAAAAGAATCAACCAATCAGGCGGATTGTGACGCGAGAGTTTGTCTGAATTTGACCCTGAAAGGGTCGCAGAAAGTAGCCGGTGGTTGAGGAGCGGAGCGACGACACCACCGGTCAGACTCCCTAATATGGTGGCATCCTGAAGGGATGCCAGAGGGAACGAAATGACGATCGACCGAGTTATCAACGCTCTGCGATCCCTTCAGGATCGGGGACGCGATGGGACGATATCCGGTGGTGTCGTCGCTCCGCTCCTCAACCACCGGCTACTCTCTTTAATCCCTCCGGGATAGGCGCGAATTCGCGACCTCACGCTATTCCGTTAAGGTATTACTGAAATGCCAATTCCAGAATTCAAAGAAGTATCATCCACAGAGTTCGCAGATGACGCAGATTGAATTCGGTCTTAATCTGCGTCATCTGCGAAATCTGTGGATAAATGGAGATCACTGTTGAGCGACTTTCGGGCCCGATTCAACCTGCTCTTGGGCCTCCCGTGGTTCGGCCCGCTGTGCCTGGGAGTCCTGGCCACGCTGGTGGTGTCGCTGGCACTCGATCCTGCTGGGGATTATCCCGCTCGGTCTGAGGGTCCCGGGTTGACGGTGGATGAAATCTTCAATGTGGATCTGGGGGCGATGCTCGCCGATGGACTTTTAACGGGTGATTTGCCCGGAGTCATTCGCGCCGGCCAGACCTTGCCAGATCATCCACCGCTCGCACGATTATGGTTGGGGCTCTTTCATGAGATGGTGCGATTGATCGTACCGCCGCGTGGGGAGCATGCCGTGCTGGTCGTCGCGGCCGCTCGGTTTGGGTCTGCGGTGGCATTTGGCATTTTGGTCTGGCTCGTCGGGTTTACGGCCGCTCGCTGGTTTGGAAATCCGGCAGGGTGGGGGGCGGCCGTGGGATTGCTCTTGATGCCGCGGGTCTTCGGCCATGCGCATCTGGCAGCCCTCGAGACGGTCCTCAATCTGACGTATGTCGCGGCAGTGATCAGCGTCGCCCAAACTTGGTCGCAGCCGACCGCTCCATCGATTCGCGCGGCGCTGCTGAGCGGGCTCTGGCTGGGGCTGGCGTTGTTGACCAAGATTCAGGCTATCTTCATCCCGATTCCCGTGGTGATCTGGGTGATCGTCAACTGGAGACAGAAGGCCCTCGTGCCGCTGCTCGTGTGGGGCGTGACGGGTCTGGTCGTGTTTGTCTGCGGCTGGCCGTGGTTATGGCTCGATCCCATCGGGCATGTGCTGAAATATCTCGGCCATGCCAGTGAGCGGTCGGTGATTCAAGTCTGGTACTGCGGCCAGATGTTTGCCGATCGCGATGTGCCCTGGCACTACCCGTGGGTGCTCTTCGCGACCACTGTGCCGATCGGGTTGCATCTGCTGGGCCTCGTCGGAGTATTTGCGAGATTGCCGCCGCCGGAGGCGAACCCACCCAAGATCGCTGTGGAGTGGTTCCTGTTGGCGAACGTCCTGTTTCCACTGTGTGTCTTCAGCTTGCCCGGCGTGGCTGTGTATGACGGCGAACGGCTGTTTCTCATCGTATTTCCTCTGTGGGCATTCTTCATCGGACGCGGAGTGTCCGCCGTTTGGAATCGTCCAGGACAACGCCTGCCTCAATGGTCCCTCGCGAGTCTGCTGGGGCTTTTCCTGGCAGCCCAAGGAGTCGGGCTGTGGCAGCTTGCTCCCTGCTGGTTGAGTTACTTCAATGCGACTGTCGGAGGGCTATCGGGAGCCAACAAGCTGGGCTTCCAAGTCACGTATTGGGGAGACAGTGTGACCCGCGAGTTGTTGATCCAGACGGCTCAGCGAGTTCCCGCTGATTCCACGATCGATGTCGCTCCCGTCCTGCATCCGTTTCAGTTGACCGCGTGGGAATCTCAATGCCCGCCATTGCGTGGGCGAAACGTCAAACTGAGACCATTCGATGGTACGGCCCCCGGACAGTACCTCCTGGTTTATGACCGCCGCGATTATTTGCCGTCGAATTGGAAGGCCAGTCCGTCGGGATATACGCCGATTGTCGAGATTGTTCGGCAGGGGACGGTACTTGCTGGGTTGTATGAGAAAGCCAAATGACGGGGTGATCACTTTTCGTCTCCAGTCCAGACGGTTACGATGGCCCCCTGTGACAGGTTTTCGGCTCACTCAACCTTGTTGAGGATTTTTTCGGATGGATCGGTCTCAACTGAAGTTTGCGAAGACGGACGAATGGCTGGCTCTGGAAGGCGACGTCGCCACGGTCGGGATTACCGACGTGGCCGTCGAGGCCTTGACGGACTTGGTCTATCTGGCCCTGCCGACCGTCGGTAAGCAGTACAAAGCCGGAACCCCGTTCGGCGAAGTCGAAAGCGTCAAGGCGGCGAGCGACCTGTATGCGCCCGTCACGGGCGAAGTGATTGCCGTGAACGAAGACTTGCCGAACAATCTCGACTGGTTGTCGGCGGACGCGTTTGGCAAAGGCTGGATCGTCAAGTTCAAGGTGGCTCCGGGAACGACCCTCGACCACTTGATGGACGCGAAAGGCTACGCGGCCTACTGGGACACACGGGCTCATTGATTCCTGTAGCCGAAGTCGCCAGACTTCGGGGTAGCACTGACGATTGACGACCCGAATTCTGGCGAATTTCGGCTACGACAACAAAACAATTGGTCGCACTTCTCCGTTCCGGCGGCGCGGTGTGCACCCAAGATCTTTGACAAGGCTGGCTGGCGATCATCAGGGAATGTCCCTGGCGTTCCGCTTTTGGAATTTCGAGCACGCTGACTCGACGCGCTGAAGTTCTGCCCTGACTGAGCCTCACGAATTGAGGCCCGACAGAAAGGTTTGATGTGAGCTACTTATTCAACACGCCCGAACAACAGCAGGAAATGCTGCGGGTGTGCGGGGTGGATTCCATCGAGACGCTGTTCTCGGATCAGGTCCCTGCGGATCTGCGATTGAATCGACCTCTGGAGATGCCCCCTCCGTTGTCCGAGCTGGAACTCGAAGCGGAACTCACGGCCCTCGCCCACCAGAACGGGGGAGCTTCCACGCGAACCTGTTTCCTCGGTGGCGGCGCTTACGACCACTTCATCCCGGCCGCCGTCGACACGATCGCCACCCGCAGCGAATTCTACACGGCCTACACGCCGTATCAGGCCGAAGCGAGCCAAGGCACTCTACAGGCCTTCTTCGAATATCAAACGCTGATCTGTCAGCTCACCGGCATGGAAGTCTCCAACGCCAGCCTGTACGAAGGCGGCACCAGCGTCACTGAAGCCGTCAGCATGGCGCTCCGCAGCCTGAACGGTCGCCGCCGGGTCGTCGTTCTGGGGTCAGTGCATCCCGAATATCGCGAGATTCTGGTCACTCACCTGCAGCATCTCAATTGCGAACTGGTGACGATTCCGACACCCGCCGGCGTCGCAGATGTGGCCCAGGTCAAAGCCGCGTTAAATGATCAGACCGCATGCCTGGTCGTGCAGCAACCCAACTTCTTCGGCTGCCTCGAATCGGCTGCGGAACTGATGGCCGCCGCCAAGCAGGCCGGTGCGTTAGGCATCGTCTCCTTCGACCCGCTGAGCCTCGGACTACTACAGCGCCCTGGTGATTACGGTGCCGATATCGCGGTGGCGGAAGGGCAGTCCCTCGGAACTCCGTTGCAATATGGTGGCCCGTATCTCGGCATTCTGACGTGTCGCGAAGCCCTGATGCGCAAGATGCCCGGTCGGTTGATTGGCGAAACAACCGATCGTCTTGGCAAGCGCTGTTTCGTGTTGAATCTGCAGGCGCGCGAGCAGCATATCAAACGGGATAAAGCGACCAGCAATATTTGCACGAACCAGGGTTTGCTCGCATTGCGAGCGACTGTTTACATGTCGTTGCTTGGCCCGCACGGTTTGCGTGAGGTCTCTGAGTTGGCGTGCCGGAAAGCTCACTACGCCGCGGATCAACTCGCGAAAGTGGCGGGGCTGGAATTGATGTTCCCCCAGCCGTTCTTCAAAGAGTTCACGGTGCGCTGCAAGGGAGGGGTAGACCGAGTCCTCAAGCAAGCCGCTGCTGCGGGATTCGATGTGGGGCCGGAACTCAGCCGCTTTACCTGGTCTGACGGTGACAAACTTTCGGAAGGCTTGTTGATTGCTGTCACAGAAAAGCGGACGCGAGCAGATATCGATCGATTGGTGGAGTCGCTGAAGATGAAGACCTGATACGGCCTTGATCTTCGGTTGTCGCGTACTCTCAATTCCTTGCTGTTCACCAAATTCGATCGAATAGAAATCACTCTGATGCGGAATCAACAAGCCACTCAATTGCTGTTCGAATTGTCCAAGCCCGGCCGTCGAGCGGCCCGGTATCCGATGGCTGATGTACCCGATCGGCCGTTGACCGACTTGATCCCGGAAGCTCAACTGGCGACGGCGCTGCCGCCGCTGCCCGAGGTGACCGAGCCCGATGTCATCCGGCACTTCGTCAATCTGTCGACGTTGAACATGTCGGTCGATACACACTTCTATCCGTTGGGAAGTTGTACGATGAAGTACAACCCCAAGCGCCACGAGCGTCTCGCCAGCCTGCCGGGGCTGGTCGATCTGCATCCGTATCAGACTCCTGCCGCATCGCAGGGAATGCTGCAATTTCTCTATGAAATGCAGCAGATGCTGGCGGAAATCGCAGGCTTGCCGGGTGTCTCGATGCAGCCGGCCGCGGGGGCACAGGGAGAACTGACCGCACTGCTGGTGGCGGCTCAGTATTTCCGCGATCGGGGCGAACATCGGACCAAGGTGATTTTTCCGAACAGTGCGCACGGTACCAATCCCGCGAGTGCGGCGATTGCCGGATTTGAATGCGTGCAACTCAATCAGAGCGAAGGAGGCTACGTCAGTCTCCCGGAATTGCAGTCCCAATTAAACGATCAGACTGCGGTCTTCATGATTACCAACCCCAGCACGCTGGGACTATTTGAGCGACGGATTCAGACGATCGCCAAGATGGTTCATGACGTCGGTGGGTTAGTGTACATTGACGGCGCCAATATGAATGCCATTCTGGGGATTACCCGTCCCGGTGACTTTGGCGGCGACATGATGCATTACAACGTGCACAAGACATTCACCGGTCCGCACGGGGCAGGGGGGCCGGGTTCGGGGCCGATCGCAGTGCGCGACTTCCTCGCGGACTATTTGCCGGGTCCGATTGTCACCAAGGAGCAACAGCCGGACGGTACTGTGGTCTATGGCCTGAAGACTCCGTCCAAGACGATCGGTCGGATGCGTACGTTCTTCGGTAATGTCGGAATCCTGCTACGTGGTTACTGCTACCTGAAGACGCTGGGTGCGGAAGGGGTGAAGGCGGTCTCGGACAACGCCGTGCTGAACGCCAACTATCTGCTGCAGAAATTGAAGCACGTGTTGCCGGTCCCACAGGGGGAACGTTGCATGCACGAGTTCGTTGCTTCGGCTCAGAAGCTGAAGACGGAGAAAGGGATCTCCGCGATGGATATCGCCAAGCGGTTACTCGATTATGGTTTCCATGCCCCGACGGTTTATTTCCCGCTCGTGGTGCCGGAAGCCTTGATGATGGAGCCGACCGAAACCGAGTCGAAAGAAACACTCGACGCATTCGCTGCGGCCATCGAACAGATCATCACGGAAGATCCCGAGCGATTGCACCAGGCACCATTTACCGGGCCAGCGTCACGTCCGGACGATCTGAAGGCAGGACGCAATCCGGTGTTGAAGTGGGTGGCGAAGGCTTAGTCCACAATGAATCTGGCGAGCCCCGTCCCGTTAGGGCTAGTTGATTTAATCAAGTCCCAATCGCGTATTTTCGTTTTCGCGGCAGTTGCTACCCGTTGAACATAGGTTTGAACGCTTAAACCGGATCACCGTTCACATTAAGTATACTGCAATCATGTTTACATGCCGATTAAATCAACAGCCCCGTTAGGGCGGGGGTAGGGAAACGATTCCCATTGCCAGATCAGGACCATAAAGTGGCATCTGGCGTATTAGAATACAAATTTACAATAATCGAAGTTCCTCAAGCCAATATCCCACACCGGTCTGGCAGCGCGAGTCGTTACCCTACCCCCGCCCTAACGGGACGGGGCTCGCCTTCTTCAATATTTTACCGTCTACTTTGCGACATCTTTCCAATCCGCAGCCATTCGCCGCATGCCCTCGGAGACGCTGACGGGACATTGATAGCCGAAATCCTGTTGTGCTTTAGCGACTGAGTAGTAGTGCGTTCCGCCGAGTTGCAGGGCCAGGAACCGAGTCATGGGTGGTTCTGATGTCAGACGCAGGGTGGAGTATGTCGCTTCACAGGTGACTCCAATCGCGTAGGCTGCACTGGCGGAGATCCGCTTTTTCAGGGGTGGCTCGCCCGCTAGGGTTAGAATTTCATCGACCCAGTTCCAGAGATTGACCGGTTCTGGTTCGTTGATGAAATATGCTTGTCCCGCGACACGGGAACCCAGTTCGAGTCGATCCATGGCCTGCAGATGTGCGTTGGCTGCATTCTCCACATAGCTCATCGAGATCAGATTTGTACCATCGCCAACGCGGCGCAATCGGCCACTGCGGGCGCGTTGGATGAGCCGTGGGATCAGATGATTGTCGCGCGGTCCCCAGATCAGGTGCGGTCGTAAGGCCGCGGTTGCCAGCCCGTTCTTGCCGTTGGCAGCCAATACCGCTCGTTCGGCGATCGCTTTGCTGTGAGGGTAGTGGCACAGATAGCTGGCAGGGAAGGGGTGTGTTTCATTGATTCCGTGATGATCCAGGCCGTCATAAATCACACTGGGACTGCTGGTGTAGATCAGCTTACGCACGCCTGCGGCCAGGCACGCATCGAGTACATGCTGAGTCCCCACCGTGTTGATGCTGTGGTAGTGCTCCCACGGACCCCAGATGCCCGGCACAGCAGCAGTATGGAAGACGACGTCCATGCCGGTGCAAGCCCCGGCGACGATCGCCGCGTCGCGCACGTCGCCGCGGATGGTTTCGACGCCCAGTTCATTGAGGCGCGGATAATTGCCCCGGCACAGCACGCGGACTTGCTCACCGCGCGCTACCAGTTGTTCGGTAATGTAGAGCCCGAGAAATCCGCCGCCGCCGGTGACTAAGACACGCATGTGATGTAGCCCGACTCTCTGAGGCGGGTATCCCTCGTAGATTGGAACGGTTTCGACGGAAGGTATGAGAGTATGAGTGTGTGAGAGTAACGGAGTGGTTGTGCGATCTGAATATCATTGGACCCCGCGTTACCCGGATACCCTCACACTCTGGTACTCTCACACTCCCAGCGTAGCGTAAATTCTGGCTGCTAGTTCTTCCTCAACTGTTGCTCGGCCCAGGGAGCCAGCTTCTCGCGGAAGATTTTCACATTGTGGCGAATATCGACCGGCAGGGAAGGGTGAAACAGGATCGTTTCGATGTGCTCGGTCAGCGGATTGGACAGCCCGAGTTGACGTAGTTCGGCTTGCAGTTGCCGCTGATCTTCGGCCGAGTTGGGAAATTGTCCCGCTTCGGGTTCGACGATGATCACCGGTCGCTGTTGGGGCTTCTCGCCAACGCCGACCAATGCGCTGCGGAAAATCCGCGGATGCTGATTGAAGATGGCTTCACAGCAGATGGTAAACATGCGGCCGCGCTCGGTCTCAACCACTTGGGCCTTGCGTCCACAGAACCACAGGCGGCCCTCCATGTCGCGATAGCCGACGTCTCCCATGCGATGCCAGAAGCGATCGCCGTCCGGAATTTTGGCGAGCAGCGTGGCCTCGGGCTGGCGATAGTATTCGCGGGTCACCACCGGGCCGCTCACCAGAATCTCGCCGATTTCATAGGGCTGCAGTTCCCGGATGCGTTCCAAGTGCTGGATCGGTCCGTGAGTGATCTCGATGATCTTGAGTTCCATTCGTGGAAAGGGTCTGCCGACACAAGTACCGGCACCGGTGCGCGTCTTGGCGGCCGTTTCACGGATGATTTCTCGACCGGAAATCGAACAGACTGGCAATGATTCCGTTGCTCCATAGGGAGTGTGAATGTCAGGCAGCCGATCTGCTTCCGCGGGATCAGCAGTGGTCCGCTCAGTTGCGTTCGACGAGTGCAGGGCAGGGGAGGGCGAGTCGTCCAGGGCCTTCAGCATGCGTTCGATCACTGGGATCGGAACCGGCGCCCCGGCCGACAGCACGCGACTGAGTCGGGGGATGGTCCGGTGATGTTGCTCGCAGTAACGCCCAACGCGGTTCCAGATTGCGGGGGAGCCGAATGCTTGTGTCACGCCGTGGTTTTCGACTGCCTCGAGGATTTTTCGAGGATCCACCTGCGCCGGACGCGTGGGGTCCATATCGGGAATGATGGTCGTCACTCCCATTGCCGAATTGAACAGAGCAAACAACGGAAATCCAGGGAGGTCAACTTCGCCGGGCTGAATCTGATAGAACTCGCGCAACAGTTCGACTTGCGCGGCGAACATACCGTGTTCGTACAGGACACCCTTGGGTGGGCCCGTACTGCCACTCGTAAAAATGATGGCGGCAGGGTCGGTCGCTGAAGTCGGAGTCGTCTCGAAGGGTTCCCAATCGGTGCCGAGTAGTTCGTTATAATCTGGCCCCTTCCAGAACCAGCGACGGCCGCCGACGGTGACGTTCAGACGCGCGGATTTGAAGCGCGAGCCCAAACACACGCGAATGGCCTGCACGATGGGGATCGCAATGAAGCCTTGCGGTTCGACTTGATCCAGGCAACGGAAAATGCTGGTCCGCCCCATGCCGGGATCGATCAGCACCACGACCGCGCCCGCCTTGAAGAGGGCGAAAGTCAGAGCGATGAACTCGAGGCTCGGGCGAACCATCAGGACCAGTCGAGTTCCCGGTACGACACCCAGCAATCGCAGTCCCCGAGCCAGCCGATCCGATTCGCGATCGAGCTGTTGAAAGGTCAGGTGCGAATAGGTCACACGGCCTTGCGAGTCGCGACCGACAGGGAAGACGACGGCACGCTGATAAGGAGCGGTAGCGGCCGATTCCCGGAGTTTCTCGGCGATATTGACAGAGGAGGCCGGGAGAAGTTTGGTGGGAAACATAGTGACGAACTGCCAAACGGGGAGTACTACAATGCGACGCTGGTGAGCCGGGTGGGGTGAGCCCCGGATTCTGCATTCATTCAGATTTGGAAACACAGAGGCACAGAGAAAACAGAGGAATACAACAACTCTGTTTCCTCTGTGCCTCTGTGTTTGAATTTCTTCGTTGCCAAACCGAGATTCAAATAGAGGGAGCGAACAATCCCAGCCTTCACGCCGCTGGGCGCGCCTGAATCATGATCTCCAGCGGGCGACTTAGCAACTCGCCCGCACCAGGATCTCACCCTTGCCGTATTCCAGAAAATCCCCGCAATGCCGTTCGTAGGCGCTGGAAAAACATTCGTCCGGAACCGCAAATCCTTGTTGTCGCAGATGTCGTAAATAGATCTGCAGATAGACAGGCCGCGAGGGCCCTGCCGATTTGAAAGTCGGCAACATCGTGGGACTGGCTGAGGCGGCAGGGCCGAGCAGGCCGATCGTTCCGCGGCGCATGCCGGCTCCGGGGCGAATACCGATGCCGCCAAATATCAAAATGGTCCCGGCAATCAGGTTATAGCCGATCGCGTCGCCCGCCGTGCCGCCAATGGCGATCAGTCCGCGGCGCATCGAGTTGCCAATCTCATTGCCGGCATTGCCATCGATCAGGATTTCTCCGGCCGTCATCCCTTTGCGGCCGCCGCGGTAGACAGCACCGACCAGATGCCCGGCATCTCCATGCACACGGATCCGCCCACCATGCATCTCGGCCCCCAGCCAGTCGGCCGTATTGCCGTGGACGATGATTTCGCCGCCGCGCATTTCCGCACCGACATGCATGCCGGCATTGCCGCGTACAACGATCCGCCCATCAGTCAGGCCAGCTCCGATCAACTTGATCTTCGAGCAATCCCCTTCGTAGACGAGCTCCGCGTCATCAGATGCGGACCCGGTGACGTCAAAGAAGTCCGACAGGGCAGGGGTCTTGTTGCCGTAATGAATGGGGGTGGCTCGCACTTCCTCTAATGTTTGCGTGCGAATTGTTTCCATGCGAACGGAGTCGACCTCAATGGGAATGGACGTCGGCTGCTTGAGGCGTAATACAAGGGGCATGGCGAGTGGAATCCATTTGCCGCAAATTCGGCAACATCAGAACGCTGAATTCAATTGGCGTAATCGGCGTGGGGAAACCGACTATTTTGACGGTTTTCGGCGGGAGCAGCAACGGACACATGCGAATTTGCCGAGATGTTTCTTATCGCGCGTTGTGTCATGCGATTCAGGGTGGCACCAGTGTCTGCCACCACCAGGGAAAAATCTGTCGACCAGTGCGTTGGGTGTCATTTGACTTGCCAACGGTTTTTCATTGTTGTATTTGTAGTATTCCGCAAGATGCCCTCAAACGATCAAGTTTTCCCGAATGCAACCGATTCGGATATTCGTTGCAGTTCCCGCCATCTGAAGAAGTGTGCTCGATTCGTGGAGTGCTTAGCACTGTGAAAACAGCGTTTTGCCCGGCGATATCCGAGCCTCACCCCGCAATGGCCCGCCAGATTTGGGTTGGACCCACCGCAGTTAATTTGGTCGTCGATTGCTCCCGCCAGGGCGCATCGTACGCGACCAAATACCGATAAAACACTCCGAATCAGATCCTTGAGACTGCCCCGTAGACGCCCCGGGCACGGCTTGAGGAGCGTGCGTTTTTTTATGATGGGCGGCTGTGTCAGGCAACTTCCTGAACGATGTGCTGAGGAATTTCACTATGAACAAGCGGATGATGTCTTGGTTGTTGGCAGCGGGTGTCACGACGATGGTTGGCCAGGTTGAAGCAGGCAAGGGCCGGTATTGCGGTCCCGCAATGCCGACTCCTACGGCCGGGGCCTACACGAGCAGTGTGGATTCCCAGTATTCCATTCTGCCCTACCACATTGCTCTCAGTCGTGCTGAAGACGCTTCGCAAGCCGAAGCGGCCGTCACCAGCCTGACCGACGAACGAACCAAACTGCTGGCCGAAGTCGCCAAGCTGAAGGCCGACATGGCCACTGAAGTCGCCAAGGCTAAGACCGCAACCGAAGCGGCTGATGCCGAAGCCAAGAAGCAAGCCGCTGTGGCTGCCGACTTGAAGAAGGTCGCCGATGTCGCAGGCAAGGGCAAGGCTGCCGCGGAAGCCGCGTTGAAGAAGGCTCAAGAAGAGAGCACTGCGAAACTGGCCGCTGCGGAAGAGACCGCCAAGAAGGCCGAAGCCGCCAACAAGACGTTGACTGATGAGAAGGCCGCCTTGACCGCCGAATTGGCCGCTTCGAAAGACAAGCTGGTCGCGACGGAAGAAAAGCTCGCCAAGAGCGAAGCGGATCTGCTGGCTTCCAAGGAGAAGGAAGAGAAGAAAGAAGAAAAGAAAGAGGCTGCACCGACCCCAGCTGAGCCCACCGTGAAGGAAGAAAAAGACGGCGAAAGCAAGGACGGCGACGAGAAGCCTGCGGAGAAGACCGAGTAATCGGTTCACTCGCTTTCCAATAAACGACGATCAAACAGCCAGTCCTGAAAACAGGGCTGGCTGTTTTTGTTTATCTGGCTGGGAAACAATTACGAAGAGTTTTTTGCCACGGATTGACACAGATTAAACACGGATTAAGACAGAGAAAAGTAAGCTGGCTCGTTGTTCGGAAATGGAAGGGAACGAAGAGCTTTTTGGAACACTGATCTACGCTAATCAACACTGATCAATACGAGATCAATAACGAACCGGGAGCTCTGTTATCAGAGCTCTTTCTGAAATGTCTGGATTAGTGTTGATCAGTGAAGATTAGCGTTCCCAAATCTTGTTGGAACATCAGCTTGGCGTTTGCCGAAAGATCTCGAATACGGTGACCCAATCTGTGTTCAATCTGTGTCGATCTGTGGCTGAAAACTCTTCTTTTGTTCTGTCGCTGAATCATTAATTCGCTGGGAACTCCCACAAACGAACCACTTGATCGACTCCAATCGACCCGAGTTTGGTTCCATCTGCAGACCAGGCCAAGCCGTGGACCCAGGTTGTCGGGCCATCCAGTGGCTTCAGCTTCTCACCGGTAGTCGGGTTCCACAATTGCACGATACGATCAGCGCCGGCTGTCGCCAGCAACTGGCCTCCGGGATGCACGGCCAGGCAGTGGAGTTGATCTGTGTGCCCGGCCAGTTCGCGGATTTGTTGCCCGTCGAGCGGATTCCAGATGCGGACCATCCGATCCAGGCCGACCGACACCAATGCCATCCCGTCCGCGGTCCAGGCGAGATCCGTGACGATTTGTCCCTTGGTCGAAAACTGTTTGACTTCGGCTCCGCGGTCCAGATCCCACAGGCGAATTGTTTGGTCGTAGCTGGCCGTGGCGGCGTATCGACCGTCTGCTCGAATGGCCAAGGCCATCATCCAATCCGTATGTCCGGTGAGCGTATGTAGCGCTTTGCCATCCGCCAGATTCCAGACTCGGACGGACCGATCATCGCTGACGCTGACGAGTCGCGTTCCATCCGGCGTATAGGCCAGATCTCGCACCCAGCGAGTATGTCCGGCGAGTGTTTTGGCTGGCATCGCGGCGGGTGGATTGGCCCAGACCAGGATGGCGTTATCCATGCCCGCAGTGGCGATCTGGTCGCCCGCGGGATTGAATCGGACTGCCGTGATTCCGCCTTTATGAGCGGTGGCATCAGTCGGCTTTCCGTCCGCCAGATTCCAGACTCGCAGCGCATTATTGAAGTACCCGGCGGCGACTTGCTGGCCATTCGGACTGAAGGCGATA
The DNA here is from genome assembly GCA_021732415.1 of Planctomycetaceae bacterium. Lineage (GTDB taxonomy): Bacteria > Planctomycetota > Planctomycetia > Planctomycetales > Planctomycetaceae > JAKFVC01. Next base: position 10,470 of record JAKFVC010000001.1, on the reverse strand, counting down.
CTGGAACCGGTCGCAGTGAGCCCTGCCAATGGCGGCAGCAATTTGGCGTTGGCCGGATTGATCGGCGGCCGATTGGAGGGCAGGGGGAGGGCCACCAAATTGAGGCCTCCGTCCAGCGGCTCACCTTTTATGACCGAGGCGATCTGAGCTTCGGTGAGCGGACGATTCCAGATCTTCAAATCATCGATTTCGCCTTGGAAATACGGGTGGCCCGCGTCGTTGGAATAGCCGATCAGAAACCCCTGCTCTGTACTAAAATCGCTGGCTCCTTTTTGGCCTGATACGACCAGTTTGCCATCGAGAAAAATCTGCTGGCCGCCTCCCATTTTCAAGACTTGCATCCACGTATGGAACTGCCCATCGGCGGCGTTTCCTTCGGTCGCTCCGATCGTTTCGTTGTTCCAAACTCGTTGCTGCGGCTTGCCTTCTTTGAGATACATATGGCGGTCGTTACCACTCACTCCCAATGCTCCCGCATGGACGGCAAACAAGCCGCAATTGGGATTGGCCGTTTTGAAACGGATGGCAATCGTGAGGTCCGTTTCGGGTAGATTCTGGACGACTTCGACCAGATCGTCGGTGCCGTCGAAGACCGCTGATCCCTCTTTCAACGCGATTCCGCCGGCGGGCATTTGCGATGTCGGCTTGCCCACGGCATCGTTGAAATCTTTGTCGAACGGATAATGGACGAGAAGCTGCGGAGCAGGGGGCGCATCGGCCCCCAAACTCGCCAGGATTCCCAGATAAAGTGCGGCCGCGGTGACGGACAAACGGACTGGCATCACAAGTTCCTCTCGATAATCCATCAAGGTTGTTTGATGTCATTTATAGCGATCGGGCGAACTGACGGCGAGATTGACGGCCTCCGTGGGACGGGTCTCCTGGCCCGTCCGTCCCTGTAAGTTGAGTTTTCAACATACTTTGCAGCTTTTGAGAGCTCGAATCGAAAGCCCTTCTCTTTCCGTTGGCGAAGTTTTCCGGTTCGCGAAAATCCTTGGGTTTTATCGATTGTCGGTTCTCGTTTCGGATGACGGACGGGCCTGGAGACCCGTCCCACGATGCTTTTTCGTTGTCCCGGAAATCAAACGCACTCCCCACCGAAATGGGGATTTGCTACAATTCGCGATTCGCCCACAATCCATAAAAAACGTCCGGTTTACGTCAACTTCGTAACCGGTGCTGAAGTCCCGCTGGAAAGTTGGATCCACTATGGCGATCACGCATCGTCTGCCGTTCGAACGGCCGATTTACGATCTCGAAGAAAAATTGCAAACCCTCGAAAACCAATGGCGGGCCGATGTTCCCACGCCGGAAGTTCGGGAAGAAATTCGCAATCTGCGGTTGGAAATCAATCGCCTCAAACGAGATATTTTCGACAATCTCGATGCTTGGGAAACGGTCCAGGTGGCTCGTCATGCGGAACGGCCGCAGACCGACGATTATCTGGAATTGGTGTTCGACGAATTCGTCGAATTGCACGGCGATAAATCGTTTGGCGACGACCGGGCGATTCGAACCGGATTCGCGAAAATCGAAGATCGCAAGGTCATGTTTATTGGCCAGCAGAAAGGCAAAACGCTGAAGGAACGGGCCGAGTGTTTTTACGGCTGCCCGCATCCGGAAGGCTATCGGAAGGCCTTGGCGAAAATGCAGATGGCGGCGAAATTCAAACTGCCGGTCATCTGTTTTATTGATACCCCTGGGGCTCATCCGGGGATCGGTGCGGAGGAACGCGGCCAGGCTTACAACATTGCTTTGAACCTGCGTGAGATGTCGCGCATTCCGACTCCGATCATCTGCGTGGTGATCGGCGAGGGCGGTTCGGGCGGTGCTCTGGGAATTGGAATCGGCGACCATATCGCCATGTTGCAGCACACCTATTATTCGGTGATCAGTCCGGAAGGTTGTGCCGGCATTCTGTGGAAGCATTCCAAGTATGCCAACCTCGCGGCCAAGGCTTTGAAGTTCACGAGCAAAGATTTGCTCAAGCTGGGAGTCATCGACGACGTGATCCAGGAACCGCTCGGGGCCGCTCATCGCGATCATCGATCGATGGCCGCAACTTTGAAATCATTCCTGGTCCGCGGCTTCAAGTCGCTCTCCGGATTGAAGCCGAACGAATTGCTCGATCGACGATACAACAAGTTCCGGAAGATGGGCGTCTTCGAAGAGCAGGCCGCCACGGAGCTGGTTGCCAAGCCCGCGTAATTGCGAGAGAGACTGGCCAACAAGTAGGACGGGTCTCCAGGCCCCGTCCGAGTCGGTCGCAGTCGTAGCTGACACGGACGCTAGCAGCGTCCGCCACGGGGCTTTGAAGGTTCTCGTTCAAAGCAGTCAGCATTCATCTTGAGATGCGTGGACTGGTTAGGAGATCCGTCCTACGAGCCTAAAACCGACCGCTACACAACGTCCGATAATGTCTGTTATGTTTAATTCGATATCCAGATTGCCTGGAATTCAGCGAGTTTTCAAGATCTGCGTCATTGGGTGCTGTTTGGCTTGCTGCTCGCTCAGTTGCTGGCTGGCGAGCTTCTTCTGCGCGCAGATCTCTATCGCTTCATGCACGGCACGGTCGCGGGCTGAGAGCTCGTGTGCCTGGCAGCCGGCCCACATCAACGCACACGACACGCACCACGGCAGTCCGACAACGACGCTCAGGGATTCAATCAGAAACGCGACTCGAACCATCAGTCGCCTCCAGACGCCAATGTCTGTAGCGGAACCACGTAAGAGTTCCGCGGTCGTCTCCCGACTTTGAAGCGGAACTCTTACGAGGTTCCGCTACACCAATCCGTTGAGGTCGAATCAGTTTCGCAGGAAGCGTTCCAGTCGCGTCTGCCATTCGATCGGCAGTCGGTTGCGGGGGATGTTTTGAGCCTCGATCTGTCGCGCGATGCGGACATTCAACAGCGTGGAGACATCCGTTTGCGGATCGGGATCGGGGTCTTCGCCACGCAGATCGGACAGCCAGTCGCTGAGGGCTCCCACCGCGATGGGATCGGGCAACCCGAGCATCACGGTTTCGATTTCGGTCATCTTGCGGGCCTGTTGGCTGGGTTGGCTCGAGAAGATGCGGGCGATGCTTTGCAGCAATTGCTGACGCTGTGGCTGCAGGTTTTCGTCGTCGACAATTCCCTCGGGCGAGTTCAGGCGTCGTCCCGGAATCTGGGGCTGCGGGCGGCCCGCGATTGGACGATTGTTGTTGATCGGGCGGTTGTTGAAGCCCTCGAATGGAGCCTCTTCATTACCCGCCTGGTCGTTTGGTGGTTGACGTGTTGGTCGACCGTTCTGCCAAGTTCGCGCCAAACTGCTGACTTGCTCTGGGGATTTGGCCTGGCTGAGTTGATCGATGAATTCGTCCCGATGTTCGCTAAGCGTATTCTGCATCGCCTTCACGACTTGCTGTTTGACGGCGGGCGCGACTTTGGATGCCAGGCTGGGAATCCGCTTCAGGAGTTGCTCAGCTTCCTCCATGAAAGTGGGGGCCGCAGCCGGTGGTTGATTGGGATCGTTCAATCCCGGCGGGCCTTCCTGGCCCGAATCCGCTTGAAAGGGATCGTCGGGTAAGCCGTTTTCGCTGTCACCCGTGGCAGGACGATAGCCAACACCGGAGTTACGGGGATTGGTCTGTGGATCCGCATTGGGATCAATTCCCAGTTCATCGTGAAAGGCATCGCGATCGCGCTCGAGCCCGGGATCGACGGCATCGAGTTCGTGGATGTAGGGTTCCAGAACGGCGTGCAATTCCTTGGGCATCACCGGATCGAGAGCATTCATGATGTGGGCGGCTGTGTAGCCGGTATAGGTCTTGAGAATGTACTCACGTGCTTGCTGCGACATGGCGACTGCGAAGAACGTAATCACCAGCGAGAGGAGAGCCCCTTTGAACAGACCGAACAAGGCTCCCATGTGGCGGTCGAATTCCACGAACTTTGCCTTCTCCAATGCTTCGCGAAAACCGCGGGCGATGGCGAATGTGCCGAACGAGAAGACGAGATAGATCCCCAGCATGGCCACCCAGCGGTTGAGCGGCGGGGCCAGTTTGATCATCGGAGCGAGCGTCAACGAGAGCGGCGTCGCGAAGAGAAAACAGAGGACGAGGGCTCCGATGCCGGCCAATTGCCAGGCGACACCCTTCGCCGCTCCGCGAATTGTCGTGAAGAGCAAGATCACGCAAATGAAGATATCAAACGCCATCATGGCATCCCTGCCTGTTGAAACAAGTTCCGACTTGAGTGCCGGAAATATACCGTTTCTGCCCTGCCGGGATGAAGACCAGTTTTCGTTGGCGAAACGCAGGGCCGTAGAAATGGGCAGGCTGGGCCGTGTTTGGTGAATCATCCGCCAGGAGATTTCACCATGAAGAAGCGGAGAGCACGGAGGTTTAGGAAGAGGGCGTTTTGCCACAGAATGCCACAGAAGAAACACAGAAAAATGAGAAAAATCTTCACTTTCTGATTCTGTGTTTCTTCTGTGTCATTCTGTGGCTCAAAAAAAGCTCTTATGAAATGGTCTCTCCGTAGACCGGCGCCCAGATAGATCAAAAGTCTTTGCGACTATCGATCAGCAAGGTCACCGGGCCGTCATTCACCAGTTCGACATCCATGTGCGTCTGGAAGCGGCCCGTCGCGACGTTGATCCCCTGCCCTTGAACTTCGGCGATGAAGCTGCGGTACAGCGCATCGGCGATTTCTGGACGGGCGGCGGCGATGAAACTCGGCCGGCGTCCTTTGCGAGTATCTCCGAGCAGCGTGAACTGACTCACCACCAGCATGCCACCCCCGATGTCCGCCAGGCCGAGGTTCATCTTGCCGTCGCCATCTTCGAAGATCCGCAAGCCGACGATCTTTTGGGCCATGTAGATGACATCTGCCTGAGTATCCCCTTCCGCGACTCCCAGCAAGACCACATAACCGCGTGCGATCTCGCCGGTGATTTCCCCGTCCACGGTCACTTTGGCCCGGGAGACTCGCTGGACGACAGCTCGCACGATGGGATCCTTCTTATCGTAGCCCGACTCTCTGAGTCGGGTGTCTGCTGAAGAGAAAAAAATACTCCCGACTCAGAGAGTCGGGCTACGACATCTTCACTCGAAACTCTTCCAGATCGATCGCCGTCGTTCCGGTTGTGATCAACTGGGCCATCAGTTCGCCTGTCGCCACCGATAGTTGCAATCCCGCCCGGAAATGGCCAGCCGCGACATAGCCGTTCGCGTGCTTCGGCAAACGCGACAAGAACGGATTGCCGTTCGGAGATCCCGGACGCAATCCGGACCAGGTTCGCTCCAGTTTTGCTTGAGCCAGTTCGGGAACCAACCGCTGGGCGAATTGCAGCAGGCCAGCGACTCCTTCAACAGTGTTGCGTTTGTCGAATCCAGCTTCTTCTTCCGTCGCCCCGATCAAGATCTTCCCGTCTGCTCGCGGCACGAGATAGCGGGCGCCGTTGTTTAAGATATGCTTAAACGGCAGCGGGACAGCCGACAACAGGACGATCTGACCGCGCACCGGTCGTACCGGGATCTCCACTTGAAGTTGCCGGGTGAGGCCCCCTGTCCAGGCACCACCAGCGATCACGAACTGGCCGGCCGGAAAACGTTCGTTAGCCGATCGCGCCGCCAGAATCCGACCGGAACCTTCGGAGTTAGATTCCGTATCAAACTGCATGACCGGGGCGCCGGCGACAATGCGGATCTTTTGCAGCTCGCACGCCAGAATCAGTGCCTTCAGGTGCCGCGGGTTGCGCACTTGAGCAAACGCGGGCAGGCGATAGGCATGCCGGATTTCAGGGCTCAGTGCCGGCTCGAGATGCTGCAGATCCAGCGGAGTCAATCGCTCGAGTGCCACGCCTTCGGAGATCCACCCCTCGGTCTCTTCTCGCAGCCGGTCCCCTTCCCCGCTGAAGCCCAGTTCCAATCCGGCCGATTCCAGATAGCCGTTGTCGATTCCGGTGAGTTCGCGGAGTTCTGTGCTGAAGGATTTCCAGCGTTGATGGCTGAAGGCTCGCAGTTGAGCCGCTCCACCCTGGGCGCGTTCCAGATTGCCGGGGGGCAACATTCCGGCACCGGCCCACGACGCTTCCTGCCCCGGCTGGCCTTGGTCGAGAACGGTCACCGCCGCGCCGCGCTGCGACAGGAAATAGGCGATCGACAACCCGATGACTCCACCACCTACCACCACGACATCGGGAACGGACTCGGCTGACACGTTGATGATTTCCTAATACTCTGAGACACGACTTCAAGATGAATTAGGCGCGCCGGGTGCCGTGAGGCCCCGGACATCATATCTTGGAACGAAATTGTCCGTGCCCGGCGTGGAGGCGCTTGACCCCGGAGGGGTCGCAGAGGGTAGCCGGTGGTTGAGGAGCGGAGCGACGACACCACCGGTCAGCCCCCCCGTATGAACGCATCCTGAAGGGATGCCAGAAGGAGTAAAGTGACGATCGACCGAGTTGGTAACCCTCTGCGATCCCTTCAGGATCGGAAAGGCGGTGGGACATTATCCGGTGGTGTCGTCGCTCCGCTCCTCAACCACCGGCTACTCTCTTTAATCCCTCCGGGATAGGTGCGAATACTCGATCTCACACTATTCAACTATAGTGATACACGATTCTCTATTTCTTCTTGACCTTGCCCGGCTTGCGATTCCCCAGCATATTCCCATAGGACATCCCCAGCGTCTTCAAATCGGCGTTGTAGACGTCTTTCAAGGCCGCTGCCAGTTCGGCACCCCCTTGGAGTTTGTCGATCAGCATCCCCAGCTTGGCAGGTCCGCCCGCAGCCATCATGTGCTGGACCAGCGTGAAGCCTACCGGCCCCAAATCGGCTGATGAGAACTTTCCCTTTTCAAAAACTTGCTCGGGGCTTTCCAGGCCTTGGAGAGACTGCACGGCCATCGCTGGCTGGGCCAGGATGAACTCGTTCTTTTTGTCGTCCTTGGAAGCCAACGCCAAACCCAAGCCACGGATTAGCCACTCGGGGATCTTGTCGCCCGATCGCTTCAGGTAGGCACCGGTGATCTGGTCGATGACGCTGAGTTTCATCCCCGGTGATTCGGAGGTCACTTGGTCCCCGATGTCTTCGACGCAGACATAGGCCTCGTCAAAGCTGGGGGAGACCTTGGACAGACCGATGGTTTCGCGGGGGACTTCGGCCGAATCGATCACGCGTGGGAATTCTTCGAAACTGAAGCGATCCTTGAAGACGAAGATCGCCAGCTTGCCCTTCCAGATTTCGTTGGTCTTGGCACCGAACGCGGCGCGAAGAGTCTTCGCGTGCTCGTCAGCCCAGCCCAGGACTTCCTTCAAACGGTCTTCGCTGGCATTGCCCATGACCAGATAGTCGGCGCTTTCGACCGTGAAGGCCGTTTCCTTGGAATTCGAGCGTTTCCACTGATCTTCAGACTTTTCCTTCCGCATCGCGTTGAACTCTTCCGGAGAGAGTTTCGCAAGCTTGGAAGCGATGATTTCGGCTTCGGTCGGAACGATTTCGCGTAACGGGCGCTTGGGATCGGGGCCGTCGAACTTGTTGCCTTCTTCGAACCAGGTTTTCAAGTTTTCATAGTTGGTACGGGTGATCCGGGCCTGCCCTTGCGGCATGCGGGGGAGCTCCAATCCACCCACCAGGCGGAACAGGCGGCTGCCTTCCATGTTGCCAGGCAGAATGACGCGACCGCTCTGCCCACCCTTCATCAGACCCTCGAACGTCGTCAAATTCAGGCCACCGCGGGGATTGTTCCCGCTATGACAGCCGACGCACAAATTGACCATGAACGGAGCGATATCCTTCGTGAAGGAAACCTTTTCATTGCCAGCGGCACGGACGATGGCGGGGACCGGAAGATTGTTGCCACGCGCTGCACCACCGGCGGCCGCGGCCTGGAATTTCTTCGCTTTGTCCCCTTCGTATTTCGCTCCCTGATTCACCCAGGAGGTAATGGTGGCAATTTCCGCGGCCGACAGGGCGGGCGCCGGAGCCTTGGGCATCCGCGCGGGACCGTTGGCCGTCAGCCGGGCAACCAGCAGGCTGCGGGCACCCTGGCCGGGGACCAGCAAGGGGTTGTTCGTCCCGCCCGCTTCCAGACCCGCAAAGGTATCGAGTTTCAGTCCACCCGAGGAGCGCTCTTCGTTGTGACAATTGGCACATTTGGCCGCCAGGATGGGGGCGACTTCTTTATCGAAGTTGATCCCTCCCTCCCCTGCTCCGCCCGCTTTCTTGTCCAACGCGGCCCGCTGCTTTTCAATCTGCAGCAGAATCGGGGCCAATGTCTTGTCGGATTCCATCACCTTGGCGTCGCTGGCGATCTTGGAAATCTTTTCCTGAGCGTCGTTCAGGATTTTTCGAGCTTCCTCGAATTCCTTCTTCGCGAGGTGTCCTGCAACTTTGGCGACTTCCTTGCGGACTTCGCCCAGTTCTTTCCGTTGATCGGGAGTAATGGCGGCGCCGACGGGTAGTGCGGCTCCGCTCCACAACATTCCGAACGCCAACAGCCAAACAAGACTGAGCCACGTCAACTTACGCATGGGACATTTCCCTGTATTCTGGCCATACACTACGATGATATCGGTGATGATCTCGGTTGTCGCACTGGTCTGCGGACCGCCCTTTGCGAGGACCGCGCGAGAAACCGCGACAATTCGTGGAGCGAGTCGTTTTTATCAGGTCATTCGATGGAGCCATCGTCGTCAGCAAGCACGACGAAACATCTCTGGCCGGAACACCCAGCCGAGTCGCTTCGATGTTTAACCCTGCGGCAGCCTGGAAGATTCGACGTAATCTGCATCAATGACACGAGATCCTGATAATATAAGCTGTGGAAGAGCTCACAGCAAAGGTCGAATGAAGAACATCCCGCAAAGTTGAACTGCCCGCGAGTTTCCAGCCGCTGTCGGTTCTCGCACAGTTCGGCTGTATCTAAGTGCCGTAAAGTGCTTGATTTAAATAGGTTGTGTCGAAATCAATGTCAACTACACTGCCCGACTCTCTTGTCTTGAAACGCGATGCCCTGCTGCAGCTTCTGGCGAGCTACGGACGCGTGGCTGTCGCGTTCTCGGCCGGAGTCGACAGTACGGTGGTGGCTCAGGCAGCCCAACTGGCTTGTGGAGACGCGGCCATCGCGGCGACTGCGGTGAGCGACAGCCTCGCCGCGGGCGAGCTGGAAGAGGCCCGGGAACTCGCCCAACGCATCGGCATTCGTCACGAGATTCTCCACACCACAGAATTCTCCAACCCCGACTATCTACGGAATTCGGGCGATCGTTGCTATCACTGCAAAACGGAGCTTTACACCCAGTTGGAAGGGATGACCGCACGACTGGGTGTTGATGTCATCGTCAACGGCGCGAACGTCGACGACCAGGGGGATTACCGGCCCGGAATGCAGGCCGCCAAAGAACACACCGTCCGCAGTCCGTTGATCGAAGTGGGGCTGACCAAAGCCGAAGTCCGCGAGCTCGCGCGGCACTGGGGACTTCCCGTCTGGGACAAACCTGCCAGCCCCTGCCTCTCGAGCCGCATTGCCTACGGATTGGAAGTGACTCCCGAACGCGTGCGGCGAGTCGACGCCGCCGAGCAGTTTTTGCGTCAACGACTGGAAATTCGTGAGTTGCGAGTACGCCATGAAGCTCACGATCTCGCCCGGATTGAAGTTGCGATTGAAGAGCTGCCGCGATTGGTGGCGCCTGATGTTCGAGCAGAAATCACGGACCATCTGCGAAGTCTGGGCTTCCGGTTTGTCACGATCGATCTAGACGGTTTCCGTTCCGGCAGCTTGAATGCCGCCCTGCCCTTGGTAACCTTGGAGGCAAAGGGGTTTGATTATGGGGCCTAAGCCGCAACCGAATCACCAACGGTATCTAGAAGTTCTCCGAAGAATGACGCCTGAGCAGCGGCTGCTGAAAGCCATTGAACTCTCGGAACTGGCCAAGGAGCAGGCCCTTCAAGAATTACGAACACAGCACCCTCAGTGCAGCGATGCCGAAATCATTCAGCTTTACATCCTGCAACGTGAGGACGATTCGGAGCAGAGGGCTTTGATCGCAGGTCTTTTTTCTCAACAGCGAGCCGAGTGAGTTTGCTCGCTTTTCCAGCAAAGCTTGTAGCTTTTTAGCCGTATCACGTGAGAGGCGACCCGAAATTCAGAAATTGATTCGAATAATCGTTGAGATGCGATTGATTGACCCCGGAGGGGTCACAGAAGGTAGCCGGTGGTTGAGCGCAGCGACACCACCGGAACAGACAGGCGGATGAATTTCGACCCTGAAGGGGTCGCAGAAACGTTGCTCTGCGACCCCTTCAGGGTCGAAAACACGTAACGCCACGAACCGGTGGTGTCGCTGCGCTCAACCCTGTTGGTTATACACAAGTACGTCAAGTTTTCTGGGGAGCCGCCCCCCAGCGGCACGAGATTTGCGCCAGCATTTAAGACAGAAGTGTTCTGCCTTAAATGCATGGAGCAAGATGATGTGCGAAGG
>JAKFVC010000064.1 GCA_021732415.1 Planctomycetaceae bacterium | reverse complement strand
CGGTGGTTACGGCAGCGGATACGGTGGATACGGCTATGGCGGGGGATACGGCGGGGGGTATGGTAGCTACTATCGTCCCGGATTTGGAATCGGATTCGGCTGGTAGTGGGTGCCCGGAAATCAGAACCACTTGATAAGAGTTCTCAACCTGGAAGATTAGCGAGGAGTCTGCTCGACAAGCACGAGCAGCCCTCGCCAATTCCAGTTTCTAATAGATTTCAAGCGTCAGCCGCATCGTGGGACGGGTCTCCAGGCCCGTCCGTCCGTTTTATGTGTTCCAAGCTGAGCGCCGCTAAAAAAGTATCTGGTTGATGTCGAGTGTGAACCACGAATCACACCAATGACACGAATCAGAATTCTGAAAATGGCACGCGAAGGAACTGCGATCCTTCCTCCAAATTCGTGTCATTCGAAATATTCGTGGTTCAAAATAAATGCTTGCTCACTCCATAAACGATGTGTCACAAGCTCCAGCTTTCGATAATTCGCTCTCTTGAATTCTCTTCTTTCTTCGTGTCCTTTGTGACCTTCTGTTAAAAACAAGATTTGAACAAAAGGTCGCAAAGGACACGAAGATTTATTCGATTTTCTGCGAAAGAATCCTGGACGGACGGGCCTGGAGACCCGTCCCACGATACCGCGACTTTAGGCCAGCAGCTTCGAATTGATCTGGGCCTTGGTCACTTCGGCATCCGTCAAGCTGGCTTCGCGGCCGTCATTCGGATGCGTCAATCGGTGATGGTCTAACCCGAGGCGATGGAGCAATGTCGCGTGGAGATCATGGACGTTGACCACGTCCTGCACCGATGCATATCCAAAATCGTCCGTCGCCCCGTGAACGTAGCCCGGCTTGAAGCCGCCACCGGCAATCCACAGCGAAAACGCATGGCGATTGTGATCGCGACCGTCCGCTCCCTGCGACACCGGCAGGCGCCCGAATTCGCCGGTCCACATCACGATCGTGTCCTCCAGCAACCCGCGCTGCTTGAGATCTTTCACCAACGCAGCACTCGGCTGATCAGTGCGGGCACACAAACCCTTCAGACTTTCCGCATTCTTGCTGTGTGTATCCCACGGCTGGCCGCTCATAAAGAGCTGCACGAACCGGACCCCGCGCTCAATGAGCCGCCGCGCCAATAAACAGCGCTTGCCGTATTCTTCCGATTCCGGTCGGTTGAGACCGTACATTTCGCGCGTCGCCGCCGTCTCTTGCGAAAGATCCAGGACATCGGGAACGGCAGTCTGCATGCGGGCGGCGGTCTCAAAATTAGAGATGCGGGCCGCCAATTCGGTATTCTCGGGGTGCTTTCGCAGATGTTGGCGATTCAGGGTCTCCAGCAGCCGCAACTGCTTCTCGCGGGCCGAGAGTTTCGTGCCTTCCGGTGGCTGCAGGTTGAAGACGGGCGACGGACCCGCCCGAAACATCGTCCCCTGGTACACCGCGGGCAACCAGCCGGAACTCCAGTTCTTTTCGCCGTCGACCGGCAGGCCTCCGGGATCGCCCAGCACCACATAGGCGGGCAGATTCGCGTTCTCCGTCCCGAGGGCATACACCACCCACGAACCCCACGCCGGCATTCCGGCCATCAATTTGCCCGAGTGAATCAGCCGCAACGCCGCTTCGTGATCGACCGACTCGGTGCTCATGGAACGGACCAGGCAGATGTCGTCGGCAATGGATCCCGTGTGCGGCAGCAACTCGCACAAGTCCATGCCGCACTGTCCGTGCTTGTTAAACTTGTACGGACTGCCGAGCACATTCCCCGCCTGCTTATCAAAGTGAATCTCCAGATTGCCCCCGGGATAGGGTTTGCCATGCCATTTTTGTAATTCGGGCTTGGGATCAAACAGATCCATCTGACTCGGCCCGCCATGCTGGAACAGGCAGATCACCGACTTCGCCTTTTTGCCGGGCGCAGCGGCCGGCTGTTCGTTCGCCGAGGCCCCCGTCTGCAGCAAACTGGCGAGGGCGATCGAACCAATCCCGGTGGCTTGGGAGGCCAGGAAGGCGCGGCGAGAGAGGGGCGACCAATCATACGGTAAGTTCATCTTGGAAAGCCTCTATTAGAAGCACCAGCAAGACCCGAAGAGCACTATCAGATGTGCCACCAATACAATGTGAGTACGCCGACTCGAGGTCAAGACCCACGCACACGGACTCAGAATCCACAAATAGCCTGTGACGGTAAGATGAAGCATCTGCACGTGCTGAAACACGATCATCGATGGCGTACGACGCAGCGTCAGCCACGGATCGAACGAATAAGCGTAGAGATACGCCGCAACATACATCAGTAGGCTAGTCCAGGCGATTGTGCCATATCCAATCAGCACGATCCGCACGAACCACTCATCTGGCACGCGGGCACCAGGCGTGGGAACTATAGCAGATTGACTGGGATCAATTTCAGCGACAACCATTGAGCAACGTCTCGAACAGCCACACATCAGTTAATTGGAATTTCGCCATGCGCTTCGAAATCGAGAGCCTCCATTGTATCGCAACAACGCCTGAGTGATAGAATTTCCTGTGGCCAATTCGCTTTTTGCGAGATCCCGATTCAATGCCGATTTACCTCGACCATCATTCCACCACGCCCGTCGATGAACGCGTTCTCGAGCGGATGCTGCCTTATTTCCGCGAGCAATTCGGGAATGCGGCCAGCGTCAACCATGCGTTCGGTTGGCGTGCCGCAGAAGCAGTCGAGAAGGCCCGGCAGCAAGTCGCGGACTTGTTGAATGTCACGCCCAAGTCCATCGTCTTCACGAGCGGGGCCACGGAAGCCAACAATCTCGCGTTGAAGGGTGTCCTGCGTGCGGCCCCCGCACGCAGTCACGTCGTCACTGTGGCCACCGAGCATAAGGCGGTGCTCGATCCGCTGAAGAAGCTGCAACGGCAGGGATACGGTGTCACGATTGTCCCCGTGGATGGCAATGGTGAAGTCTCCCCCAAACAGATTGCCGATGCCATCAGACCGGAGACCGTCCTGGTTTCGGTGATGTGGGCGAACAATGAGGTCGGAACAATTCAGCCCATCTCGGAGATCAACCTGCTCTGCAAACTCCGTGGCGTACTTCTGCATACCGATGCCGCACAAGCGGTAGGCAAACTGCCGCTCGATTTGGGGCGAATTGATGTCGACCTGCTGAGTCTATCGGGGCACAAGCTGTATGCGCCACAAGGAATCGGTGCACTGGTCGTGAGACAGGGAGAACCGCGCATACGCCTGGAGCCGCTGTTCGACGGTGGTGGACATGAAGGCCGGCTACGGAGTGGCACCTCGCCCGTCGCGTTAATTGTGGGACTGGGAGCGGCTTGCGAAATCGCGGGGCAGGAGATGGCCGCCGAGGCCAAACGGCTGGCAGGTTTGGCTCATCGACTGCGTTACGGACTGCGACACAAACTGCAAGGGATCGATTTTAACGGCCCCTCCGAAGAGCCCAATTCTGAAGGAAACTTCAGGCGACTGCCGGGCAACATGCACGTCAGTTTTCTCGGTATCGATGGAGCAGCCCTGCTCGCCAATCTTAAAGAGATCGCCGTCAGCTCCGGATCTGCATGCACCTCGGCCGATCCGGAACCCAGTCATGTCCTGCGAGCCATGGGGATCTCGGAAGCCCGCTCGCTGGCGAGCCTGCGATTTGGACTCGGCCGTGAAACAACTGCCGAGCAGATCGATTTCACGATCAACTATGTGGCCGAGACGGTTCGGCGGTTACGCGGACAGGCATAGGATGGCCGCCCCGGCCGTCGAGTGCCCAACTGCCGACGAGCAATTTGGGCAAACAATTCAAAGAGGGCTCTGAAATTTGCGGCACACTGTTTGGATTGGCACTTTGACTCGGTTGATTTTTGAGAGTCGAAAGCAGACGGCCGGGGCGGCCATCCTACGATCGTCGCGGCCACGATTTTTGGAAATTGGCCAGCGCGAGTCACCGTTGCAATTCAACATTAAGCCGGCCACTTTCGAAAAATTGTAGACCCGACCCGACGCCGCTGTTGACTCGCATCAGCCTTTCGGCATTTGTCTCAAACCCTTCTGCAATCACAGTTTGCAGACAAATCGCGGACAACGCATGAATCACCGCCAAAAACTCTTGAAAAAGCCGCACCAAAGATGGCTGCCTTCACACAATCTTAACAATTGGAAAGTAGTAATTTCACTGATCTCTTAACAAACTGGTGACGTTGACATCCTCGTGAGCAAGGTACGTACTGCGGTGGGGAGGCCGATCCGTGATTGGCCGAGGTAAATATCACCGCAGCTCCAATGAGTTATCAAGGAAGCAGATTCTATGCGTTCTGGACAACAGTGGTCCAAATGGGCCTGTCTGGTGTTGGTATTGAGCCTGGTGGCCGGGTGTGCTGAGAAAAAGAAGGAAGGTCCAACGGGTGGTGCTACCGGGGGGACCACGGGAGCGACGGCTCCTAAGGAAGCGGCGTCGGTGGCCGATGTGCCGGGCTGTGAAGGGGCGGTTGTGCCCAGCCTGGAAACCATTGAAAAGGGTGAATACACCCCGTTGTCCCGACCGTTGTTCGTTTACGTCAATAAGAAGGCTTTGCAGAAGCCCGAAGTCGCTGGGTACGTCAAGGTACTGCTTGGCAAGGCCCAGGACTATGTCGAAAAAGCCGGCTTCATCAAATTGAAGGAATCCTTGCTCAAGGAACAACAGGCCAAACTCGAAGCGGAAATTGCCGACGTCAAGATCCCTGAGAAGCTCACTTCAGGATCCGTTTCGGCCAACGGTTCGAGCACCGTTTTTCCGTTCAGTGTGGTCGCCGCCGAACTCTTCGAAAAAGCGAATGAAAATGTTCGCGTCACGGTCGGCAAGAAGGGCACGGGCGGGGGGTTTGAGAAGTTTTGCATCGGTGAAACGGACATCAGCAATGCGTCACGTCCCATCAAACAAAGTGAAATCGACAAATGCAAAGCGAATCAGGTCGAATACATCGAGCTGACCGTCTGCATTGACGGACTCACGGTCTGCGTCAATCCTGCCAACGACTGGTGTAGTTGCCTGACGGTCGAACAATTGAAGGCTTTGTGGGAACCCGAGAGTAAGATCAAGAAATGGAAGGAACTGAATCCCGCCTGGCCTGACGTCGACATCGAATTGTTCGGCGCGGATACCGATTCTGGAACGTTCGACTATTTTACGGAAGTGATCGTCGGCAAGGCCAAATCCAGCCGTTCCGACTACACGGCCAGTTCTGAAGACAATCAACTGGTCATCGGGATTTCGACCAACAAGCATGCACTGGGGTATTTCGGTTACTCCTACTACGATAAGAACCGGAAGAAGCTCAAGGCGGTGGGGATTATTCCTGCTAAGACTGAGAAGAAATAAGAGGCTCCAACTAAACCCCACCGAGCTTGTCTCGGTGGATTCGGGCCTTTGCACTACGCAGAGGCCGGAACCGGAAGTAGTGCAGAGGCCCCACAACCACCGAGACAAGCTCGGTGGGGATGTGATATCAAATAAACTCCCGACTCAGAGAGTCGGGCTACAGGTGCCCGTTTGACTATTGCCACGCAGTCCGCTGCTGAACGGCCCTCGCTGCAAAAGCGGTGGTCGCTGACAACACTCAAAGAACAGTGCATTCGGCTGGTCTTGTTCGGTTGCGCGCTGTTATCGGTCGCCACCACGGCCGGAATCATTCTGGTTCTGTTTTCAGAGACGGTACTGTTCTTCTCGCAAGTCTCGGTGGTCTCGTTTTTCGGTGACACCGTCTGGCAGCCTCAGTCACAGGACAATCCCCGGTTTGGGATCTGGCCCCTGGCGTGCGGTACGTTCCTGATTGCGGGTATCGCCGGGTTGATCGGCATGCCGCTCGGCCTGCTGTCGGCACTCTATCTCAGTGAATACGCCTCCGAACGCAGCCGCTCCTACCTGAAGCCGACACTGGAGGTGCTCGCGGGCATTCCGTCGATTGTCTACGGTTACTTCGCATTGGTGTTTTTGACCCCTTATGTCCTGCAACCGCTGTTCATGAACGTGTTCGGGATTGAGGTCGGCGGGTTCAACGTGCTCAGTGCGGGAATCGTAGTCGGCATCATGATTGTCCCGACGATTTCTTCCTTGAGCGAAGACGTCCTGCGGTCTGTGCCACGCGGTCTGCGCGAGGCCGGTCTAGCGTTGGGTTCGACTAAGTTCGATGTCAGCGTGCGAATCGTATTGCCAGCCGCCCTGTCGGGCATCATGGCCGCGTTTCTCCTCGCACTGTCGCGAGCGGTCGGTGAAACGATGGCCGTGACGATCGCGGCGGGCAGCCAGCCTGATCTGTCATTAAATATCTTCCGGTCGATTGAAACGATGACAGCCTACATCGTGATGGTCAGCCTGGGCGAAGCATCGGTTGGCTCGATCGAGTATCGCAGTCTGTACGTCGTGGCCATGTCGTTGTTCCTGATTACGCTCGTGATGAACATCATCGCGCGATTCATTCTCCGGCGTTATCGGAATGTGTACCAATGAACGAAGCGTCATTTTCTACCGATCCGCAATTGGCAGCACGGCATCGCTGGGGCCGGATGTTTGAATGGGCCTGCGCGATTGCCACCTGGATGTGTTTGCTCTTCCTGGCGATCATGCTGGTCGGAGTCGTGGTGAAAGGCTGGCCGCATCTCAATTGGGGATTCCTGACCCACTTCGATTCGCAAATCGAACCCGAGACCGCCGGTATTAAAGCCGGTTTGTGGGGCAGCTTCTGGCTGATCATCCTGACCGCCATGTTCTCGATCCCGGTCGGCATTGGGGCGGCCGTGTACCTCGAAGAATACGCGAAACCGAATTGGGTGACGCGGCTCATTCAATTGAATATTCTCAACCTGGCAGGCGTGCCGTCCGTCGTGTACGGCATCCTGGGAGTCACCGTTTTCGGACATATGTTCGGAGTGTTTGGTGACTGGCCACGTGAAGCCGTCTGGCACTTGCCGTTTGGTGACAAGGTCTTAACCGGCGCCCTCACCCTGAGTCTGCTGATTCTGCCGGTCGTGATCATTTCCACGCAAGAAGCACTGCGATCGATCCCCGCCTCTTTGCGGCATTCCTCGCTGGCATTGGGCGCGACACAGTGGCAGACCATTCGTTATCAGGTATTGCCCGCGTCGTTGCCGGGAATTTTGACCGGAATCATCCTGGCCTTGTCGCGAGCGGTCGGGGAATCGGCGCCGTTGATCATGATCGGGGCGTTGACCTACGTCAGCTCTACCCCCGGCAATATCGGCAGCGTGTCCGATTTCTTCACCAAACCGCACGGAATTATCCAGGCCCCATTTGACCGGTTCACCGCGATGCCGCTGGTGATTTACAATTGGGCCTCGCAACCAGATGAAATCTATCAATCTCTGTCAGCGGCCGGCATTGTCGTGTTGCTGGCAGTGTTATTGCTGATGAATACGACCGCCGTCATCATTCGCCAGCGTTTCCAGAGCTGGATTCGCTGGTAAGACAGACCGAATTCACAACATCTGTATCACCCGCAGATGTCCGTGGTAAGATAAGTAGCGGCAAGATGCTGCATTCCGGGGCCAGCAACATCATTAGGGTCAACGCTGGCTGTAGACCGAGATCGCGGCGCTGAAACTGAGAAAGTCTCATTCGCGCCCGCGAGTTGAAAACAACCTGAAGGAGAGCCTGTGCTCCCGTCATTAAGCCAAGTTATCGCCGAGAAAAAAGCCGGACAGCCACCCCATCAAGGGCAAGGCTCAACGGTCCATGGAACGCACGATACCGGCATGCCTAAAATCCAGACACAGAACTTGAACTTCTATTATGGCCAGCGGCAGGCTCTGTTTGATATCAGCATCCAGGTACCTCAACGCAATGTCACCGCACTGATCGGCCCGTCAGGCTGCGGCAAAAGTACCTTCTTGCGCACGCTGAACCGCATGAACGATATCGTCGATGGAGCCCGCATCGAAGGTTCGGTGCAGCTCGACGGAACCGATATCTATCGCCCAAACATTGACGTGGTCTCACTCCGGAAACGCGTGGGCATGGTCTTTCAGAAGTCGAACCCGTTCCCCAAATCAGTATTCGACAACGTCGCCTTCGGCCCCCGCATTGCCGGCATGACCGACCGCAAGAAACTCGGCGAAATTGTCGAATCGTGCCTCAAACGAGCCGCCCTGTGGGAAGAAGTCAGCCACCGCCTAAAGGATTCGGCCCTCGCCCTGTCCGGTGGCCAGCAACAGCGGCTGTGTATTGCCCGCGCGTTGGCCACCGATCCCGAAGTGTTGTTGATGGACGAGCCCGCTTCGGCACTCGATCCGGCGTCGACGGCCCGCGTCGAAGATTTGATCTTCGAACTCCGCCGCAACTACACGATCGTCATCGTCACCCACAACATGCAGCAGGCCGCCCGCGTCAGCGAATGGACCGCCTTCTTCTTCCAAGGCAAGCTGATTGAGATGGATCGCACCGACCAGCTCTTCACCAAACCCAAGGAAAAAGAGACCGAAGACTACATCACCGGACGGTTTGGCTGATGCTTCAGTGAGTGAGTGGGACGGGTCTCCAGGCCCGTCCGTCCACCCTGCAATCTGCGCAGCAGACCCGTAGGATGGCCGCCCCGGCCGTCGCAATTCTCCACGGTTGATCGCGCTCTAATCAACGATCGCACGCAATTTCTGTGATGCTCGCGCAGAACGAGCTTCTCCAAGCACATACTGTTCGGGATCATTGGTCCGCAGATTGACGCAGATTTCGAGGATGCCTTTGAGCGTCTCCTACTCCGTCTTTGTCTGAATTCATCTGCGCGAATCTGCGAAATCTGCGGATAACACTCTTCAAAAGAACGTGCGTCTCGACTGTTCGCGCTGGACGGACGGGCCAGGAGACCCGTCCCACGGTTTCGCCCTAAACTTCCCAATTCGCGCTTCTATGACAGATTATTGCTAAGCGCGGCTAACAGTTGTGTCTCAAGTATTGTCGACGACTTATCTCTTGTGTTACAAGATGGATACGCACGATCTGGAACTACCCCGCTCATCGCTTCCGGCAATGCCAGCGTGCTGATGCCCGACATACGACCCCACGCATACTCTGGACGCACCGTTTCTACCCACGCACTGAATGGAACGGCTCATCACTGATCGCTGGCTTACCCACGCCACTCTTCAGCCGTGATTGTGTTTGCACATCCAAGGAATCCAACAGGAGACAAGCTGCAATGGCGAGGAAAAAAGTCACCACCGTGGCCACCAAACTGGCCTCGGACGGTCGTGCTTTGCGGAAACAACCCTTCACACGATCACAATTGGCGGAAATCATCCGCCGGATCGAAGCCGCGACGGGAGAACTGAAGTCGATCTTGAGCAACATGGATCAGCAAGGCTTTCACGACCTCCACATCGACGGTGCCAGCAAGGGAGACCGCGGCATTACGCTCCTCAAGGAGTTTTCATTGCACACGGAATTCGCCCTGCGACAGAGGATGCTGACCGAATAGGCGTCACGCCGTGACGGACATACAAGCTCGAAGCGCAAGCGAGTGCATTCCCTGTGGTTTGTCCAGGAAATTCACTCGCTTGCGCTTCGAGCTTGTATTGTCGATACTCGACGATGTCAAATTCACGCTAGAATAACTCCTTCGATATCGCGCTCCACCGATCGACGACTGCAATCCAGCCCAAACGCTTGATGAAGGATGGTGTCCTATGCGCACGCAATTCGTTCTGTTGGCCCTGCTGTGTCTCACCACCAGCCACAACCAAGCCGCCGAGAAAACTCCACCCGCACCCGCAGGTTGGACCTCAGTGGTGCCGCGCGAGGAAATCGCCCCACAATTCTCGTTTGATCCCAAGGGTGGCCCCGATGGCCAGGGAAGCTTGATCTCCCGTTCCGACAACCGCGAAGGTCTGGCTGGATACTGGAAGAAGTCGTTTCCCGTAGACGGAGAAAAATCCTACCGCTTCCTGGCCTGGCGTAAGACCGAAAACGTCACGTCACCCCGCCGCACCGGAGTCGTCCGCGTCCTCTGGCAGGATGCCTCCGGAAACCCGGTCTCGCACGACGAGCCCTCCTTCGCCACCTATCAACCGGGCGCAATTCCTCGTGCCGAACCTGAGTATCCCCTCGACAAGCAAACCAACGCCACCGGCTGGACCGAAGTCTCGGACATCTATCGCGCCCCCGCCAAGGCCAAACGCGCCGAGGTCGAACTTCATTTCCGCTGGGCACCGGCCGCGACGGTAGAATGGTCAGGAGTCTCCTTCAACGAAGTCGCCACCCCCGCACCGAGAAAAGTCCGACTCGCCACAGTCCATTTCCAACCCAAAGCGGGCAAGACTCCGGCCGATAAATGCCGCCTGTTTGCCCCATTGATCGCCGATGCGGCCCGCCAAAAGGCCGATCTCATCGTGTTGCCAGAAACGTTGACATACTTCGGCACCGGGTTGAGCATGGCGGACTGCGCCGAACCCATCCCCGGGCCCTCAACACAATACTTTAGTGAACTTGCCAAGCAGCACAAACTCTACATCGTCGCGGGACTTGTGGAACGCGATCAGCATCTCGTTTACAACGTGGCCGTGCTGCTCGGTCCCGACGGGGACATCGTCGGCAAGTACCGCAAAGTCTGCCTGCCACGGACCGAGATCGAAGCGGGAGTTCAACCCGGCAAAGATTATCCGGTCTTCGACACCCGCTTCGGCAAGGTCGGCATGATGGTCTGTTATGACGGCTTCTTTCCCGAGGTCGCTCGAGAATTGAGCAATCGCGGGGCAGAAGTCATCGCCTGGCCGGTGTGGGGCTGCAACCCGTTGCTGGCCGCGGCACGAGCCTGCGAAAACCACGTCTATCTAATTAGCAGCACCTATACCGATCCCTCGGCGAAATGGATGATCTCCGCCGTCTACGGACAAGATGGCCAGGTGCTGACTCAAGCCAAGGAATGGGGCACGATCGCCATCACCGAAGTCGACTTAAACCGCCGGCTGCATTGGTCGAGCCTGGGAGATTTCAAAGCCGAAATGACCCGCCATCGACCCGAATAATGCGAGGCGTCAGCCGAGCCTGTAGCCCGACTCTCTGAGTCGGGAGCATTTCGACGAGGAGTACCCGACTCGGAGACTCAGGCTACAGGTTCGGCATTCGCCTCACCCATCCACACCGACAATTTACTCCGGACCGATTTTCCGATGTCTGCCAACGTATCGTTCAATCCCCCCTGCATCATCGGCCTCGGAGAAATCCTCTGGGACATGCTGCCGTCAGGGACATTCCTCGGCGGTGCCCCCGCGAATTTCGCGTTCCACGCGAATCAACTCGGCGCCCGAGGCCACGTCGTCAGCGCCGTGGGAAACGACGATCTTGGCCAGCAAATCGTCGACGCGCTGGGGCAACTGGGACTGGCAACCACAGGCCTCCGACGAGTCCCCCACCCCACCAGCACCGTGACAGTCGCAACGGTCGACGGACAACCGTCCTACACAATCCACACCGATGTCGCCTGGGATTCTCTCCCCTTCGATGACGAATTGAACAGCCTCGCCGAGCACGCGGATGCCGTCTGCTTCGGTAGTCTGGCTCAGCGATCACCTGCGTCGCGCCAGAGCCTGCAGTCGTTCCTGCGAGCCACTCGGCAGGATTGCTGCCGGGTATTTGATATCAACCTGCGTCAGCACTACTACGACACGGCCACGATCCAGGCCTCGCTGGAACTGTCGCAAGTCTTAAAACTCAACCACGAAGAGCTGCCCATCGTCGCGAGCCTCCTGAAGCTGCCGTCAGATCCTGAGGCGACTATCCGTGAACTTCTCCAGCGTTTTGGCTTGCGACTTGTTGCCCTGACACGCGGTGGAGACGGCAGCAGTCTGTATACTACTTGGCGGGTCTCCCATCATCCAGGACATCGCGTTGAACGGATCGCCGATACAGTCGGAGCGGGGGATTCCTTCACAGCGGCGCTCGTGATGGGCCTGCTGCATCAGGACGATCTTGACGTGATCCACGATCGAGCCGCCAGGCTGGCTAGTTTTGTTTGCACGCAACGCGGAGCGACGCCGCGGATTCCTGACGAATTGCGAAATGAAATCGTCGATCACGGGATGAGATGTCTTCTTTGACCCCGGAGGGGTCGCAGAGAGTAGCCGGTGGTTGAGCGCAGCGACACCACCGGTTGGTCGCATTGAGTGTGTTCGACCCTGGAGGGGTCGCAGATCAACGCTTCTGTGACCCCTCCAGGGTCGGAATTCCTTCGGTTGCCTTTTCCGGTGGTGTCGCTGCGCTCAACCACCGGCTACTCTCTTTAATCCCTCCGGGATAAGTGCGAATAGACCATGTCCCGACATTCCGCCAAATCGTTACGCTAAATCAAACTCCACCGCTCACCTTAATCCCCAGCATTCGATCCAGCGAATCGGCCGTCTGATAAATCAGCGCCTCGGGATAATGCTGATACGGATGGAAATACTCGAACGTCAGATACCCCTGATATCCCGTCGTCTGAAATGCTTCCATAACGGCGGGCCAATTGGTGGTCCCATCGAGTAATGGGCGGAACGATTCGAGCGACGAATCGGTTCCCTTCTTAGTAAACTCTTTGAGATGGACGTTTTTGATCCGCTTGCCGAGGTACGCAATCCAGTGCTCGGGGAACTGGTACTGCATGATGTTTCCCGTATCGAAATGGACATGCACGCGTTCGCTTTGAAAACTGTCGACGAAGGTGGCCATTTCCATCGGCGTCATCAAATAGCCGTTGAAGAAGATGTTCTCGATGTTGAGATTCACCTTGAGCTGTTCGGCCCCTTTTACCAGTTTGCCGATGGCTTCCCGGGCTCGCTTGTCGCAGAGATCATTCGCGACCGGTTCGTAGTCTGTACGCCACGGGATGTGCACGGCTCCCGGTACGACCAGCAGGTTCTCCGTTCCCAGGTCATGCGCCGCCTGCGTCATCAACCCGGCCAGCTCTAATGCGCGATCGCGTTTGGCCGGGTCGTGGCTGGTGAAGGGATAGGGCCAGAACAAGAAGGAACAAAGTCCACTAATCTGGATCCCGATTTTCTCGGCCAGCTTGCGGATCGCCGTATACTCTTTCGTTCCCGACTTGGGCGACAGATCGTTGTCGAGATCATAGTTGAGTTCGATGCCATCAAACCCCGCCGACTTGGCCAGTCGCAGGCATTGTTCCAGCGACATCTTGTCGGGATACGGGAAGGCCCACTGGTTGATCGACTTCTTCATCGCATAGCGCGGCACTGGCTTTTTCGAGTTGGACCCGCCCTGCCCCGCGGCGGCCTCCACCGCTCCATTGAGGGCGACCAATCCCGTGGCGGCCAATGTCGATTGCATGAGACCTCGGCGGCTCATCCCTCGGTCCTCGGGCATTGCGAACGGTGTCGTCATGTGCTGTTCCTGATGTGAGAGCGCTCGATGTGGGGAACTCTCCAGATCGTACCGCCCCGCAGCCCGACGAACTACCGTGGGACGGGTCTCCAGGCCCGTCAGTCTTCCTAGTCATGTTTTGGGAATCAGGTATTCAGCCCGGACGGCTCGACGTGAAAGCTATTTCGACGTCATGGGAGGGTGAGGCTCCCGCCGAACCGGATAGTCTAGCGAGAGCCGATTAACGCTTGCGGTTCGGCAGGAGCCTCACCCTCCCATGACGCTGCAATCCGTCCCAGACGTATCTCCTTGCCCCATTGGAATCTCGGGTCACTTCCACCCAAATGCTGGACTTGACAGAGTTGGCGTTTCAAGAACCACGAACCCGACACTCGCGTGTTGTCGCAACGAATTATGATATAACAACTTACGGCACACCAAAGCAGCCAACCCGGTATTGCCCGAGTTTCTGGATCCGGCCTATAATCCCGCCCACCTCAACCTGCCCCCGGTGCGCCCTCAATGGGAGGACCGGGGTTGGGGAGGGGAAGAGTATGGAGTGAAAGACCCCACCCTGGTTGTCTCGACATGGATGTCGGACGGGGTGTGACCGGTCGAGGGTTGCGTGCAGCAGCGCCCGAAAGGGGCTGAGGCTTACTTGCGAATCCCACGGTTGGTGGCGGCAATCGCCGTCCTGTTTGGTCTGTCGTACGCCGTTCTATCCCGGCTGGATGCTCGGGAACCGGTGCCCGCTCGCGGTGCGTACCCAGTACAGCGACCAGAGCGATCTTCCGACTCAGAAACCGATGCTCAACCTGCAAACCTATCCGAAGTATCGGCTGACAAGGGTACCAGCAAACAGCCGATTTTGATTTCATCTCAGTTAGGTTCCAACTGGCAACCGGCTGATGGCGGAGGCCGCATCCATCTGCTGCGAGGCGAAGTCGTCATCGAACAGGGTGCGACCATTCTCAAAGCCCAACGCGCCGTGCTGTGGGTCCATTCTGTTGGGCCTCGCTCGCGCGAACAACGTGTGCAAATCTATCTCGAAGGGGACGTTAGCGTTGAACGCGGTCAGACGCGACGTACGCCCGCGTTATTCGTCACGGAACTCCGTTCGACGGACAGCCTGAAGTTTGAAATCGAGACGACACCGGCTGACCAGGCTGAGAACCGCGACGAGGATGTCGTCTATCGGCGGGCACGCCAGCGCTGGAGCGAACAGGCTCCCGCGAAAGTCAGCGATAGCAAAATCAAGCAGGCGTCCGCCGTGCAGACCGCCGACGGAACATCCTCCAGCTCGGTGATCTTCCCCGATGCAAAAGATGAGCAACCAGTCGGCCAGCGGCGGCTGCGTTTCTTCCCGCGCAGCAATACGCCGTTCAACGCGTTCAGTTCCGAATCGCCCAATACGATGCCCGCCGAACAAGTCCTCGTGATCACGGGTGGGGTCAATCTGGTCATCGACGGAGTAGCCGAGATCGGCACCATCGATCTGTCGGCTGATCACGTGGTGGTCTGGACTCAGGCCGCTTCGGGATTCGATCAGCAGGCCACGGAAACCCTGGTACAGCGCGGTGATGCTCCGCTGCAAATCTACCTCGAAGGAAACATCATCGTCCGTCAGAACGATCCGCAGCAGGGGAAGATCGTCACGAATGCCTCACGGGCCTTCTTCGACATCCGCGAGAACCGGGCCATCCTGCAACGGGTCGAAGTCAAAATCAAAACGCCGGGCCTGCCGTTGACGGTCCGCATCAATGCCGAAGAAATCCGCCAGCAATCGAAGTCCTCGTTCCATGCGTTGAACGCGTGGGTCTCAACCAGCAAGTTCGGCAAGCCGGGTTATCGAGTCGCCGCCAGCGACGTCATCTTCGAGCAGCGCCCCACCGGCCGCCCGGCCAAGCCGGTGGATTCCCCCATCCAACAGGTCTCGGGTGAAGAGCCGGGGCAAGCCACGGGCATTGCTCCGCCAGCGACTGCCCCCTGGATCACGACGGTTAATCCGATCGTCCGCATCGAAGACACACCCATCTTCTGGTTGCCCTCCATGAGCGGCACGCCACAATCGATGAGCACCCCGCTGACCCGGGCGACCTTCGAAAACGACCGCGTCTTCGGAGCCCAAATTCGCACCGGCTGGGATCCGTTCAAACTGTTCGGCCGCGAAGCTCCGGCCGGTGTCGATGCCATGTTGCTCGCCGATTACCTCAGTAAGCGTGGTCCCGCGGGTGGTCTCATCAGCAGCTATCAGATTGAGGATCGATTCGGCTGGGGCAATGCCAAGGGGCTCATCAATGCTTACATCATTCATGATGACGGCAACGACAACCTGGGTCTCGATCGCCGCAGCCTGCCACCACCCGACCCGATGCGCGGACGCTTCCAGTTCCGTGACCGTCAGGAGATTGGTGACGAGTTCACTTTGATGACCGAAATCGGTTACATCAGCGATCGGAACTACCTCGAGCAATACAACGAAATCGAGTGGGATACGGGAAAAGACAACGAAACGCTGGCGTACCTCAAACATCAAGACGGCGACACTGCGTGGTCCGTCACAGGCCGCGAGAAGATCAACGACTTTGACACGAGCACCAGCTGGCTCCCCAAGGGCGATCTGTACGTTCTCGGACGGTCTTTCTTCGACGGTCGGGTGAACTGGAGCTCGCACAGTTCGATTGGCTATGGACACCTCAGCCCCGCGACTCCTCCGACCAATCCGGCTGACGTCTTCACCCCCCTGCCCTTCGTCGCCGACAGCGAAGGTTTGGTGACGATGTCCCGGCATGAAATCTCAGCACCGATGAACGTCGGGCAGATGAAGATTGTGCCGTATGCTCTGGGTGAAGTGGCCTATTGGAGCGAAGACCTGAATGGCAACGACATGACCCGCCTGTATGGCAGCGCCGGCGTGCGGGGCAGCATGATGTTCACTAAAGTGATGCCTGAGGTGCAAAGCTCGATACTCGGTCTGCGCGGCCTCGTGCACAAGATGGTGTTTGACTTCGATTACTCGTACTCGGATTCGAATCAGAGCCTCGGCGATGTGGCCCAGTACAATGAGTTCGACGACCAGGCACAGTACCGCTTCCGCGACCGATTGGTCACGAACACCTTCGGTGGCTTCCTGCCCGATCAATTCGATCCGCGGTTCTATGCCGTCCGCTCGGGAGCCGCACACAACGTCACTGCCCCGTATTATGAACTGGTCGATGCCCAGCAAGTCTTGCGAATGGGCTGGCGGCATCGACTGCAGACACAAGCCGGACCGATCGACAACCCGCGTGTACGGGATTGGATGACACTCGACCTGGATGCGTCTTACTTCCCCGATGCCAATCGTGACAACTTTGGACAGTCCTTTGGTCTGCTGGGTGGTCGCTATGCCTGGAATGTCAGCGAACGGACCTCGATCCTGGCGAATGCTTATTACGATCTGTTCGACAACGCCCAGCAGCTGTGGAACGTGGGCGTGGTCAGTCAGCGGAGTGAACGTGGCAGTGTTTATGTGGGTGTGCGGCAGGTCAAGGGGGCGGGGCTCGACAGCCAGATCCTGACCGCCAGCTATACCTATCAGATGAGCCCCAACTGGGTCTCGACGTTTGGTACGGCCTACGATCTGGCCGAGGGTCGCAATCGTGGCCAGTCGCTGACCGTGACCCGCATCGGGCGTGACTTCCTGACGCACTTCGGCGCAACGTTTGACGCCAGCAAGAACAACGCTGGCTTTATGATTTCCGTGGAACCGCGGTTCATGCCTTTCTCCTCCGGCAGTACCGCTACGAATCAGATGAATCCCCAAATGGGCTCTCTCGCAGGAAGAGGTTACTAACGATCATGTCCACAACCACGACCATCGCCACGCCCGAGACCAAACCCGCAAAACTTCACAAGCCGCGCGCCGCCTGGCGACAACGCCTGGTGCAGGCCGAACGAGGTATCGGCAACGGTGCGCGACAGGACAGCATCTTCTTCGTCCACATTTTCACGTCGACCATCATCCTGCTGGCCGGCGGGGTGTTCGGATTGCTCCACTGGCAATGGATGCTGGTGGTCAGTTCGCTGATCATGCTGTTCGTAGCGGAACTGTTTAACCAGGCGTTGAAATCGATGGCCCAAGCCTTCGGCGAAGTCACGCCCGCACCCGTTCAACAAGCCCTGGGAATGAGCACTGCCGCCAGCATGCTGGCGCTGTGCGGCGCGCTCGTGATTGCTGGGTTGACTCTCGGGCAGCGGATTGCGGAAATGCTGGGTTAGAGTCTTAGGATAGGCATCCTGCCTGTCCGTGTTAAATCAACAAGCAGCCACACGTCGTCTCCTTTGAGATCGTCAGGTGAGCCCCGTCCAATTTCTTTTGGCGGCCCATACCCGACAGGCTGGAAGCCTATCCTACGGTCCACTCCGGCCGACAGTTCGCTATACTTATGGATGATAAATGAAAAATGCAGGGTCATTGGAAGTGGCCTCAAAGCCTGAACCCTACGCCGGTCGCGATGTTGATTGAGCCTCATCCGACGCTGGAAATTGCCCGCCATGCAACATGAAGCTGAATCAACGACCGCCAATCACCAGGGTGCCTGCTGCAATTCGGCAGGGGGTGCAAACTCCAACCGGCTGTCAGGCCAGGCGGAGGTACTTGAGCACGAAGCCGACCTGACAGATCTGTCCAAGTACGTCAGTTCCGGGGACGTTGTTCTCAACCTCGGTTCACTTCACACCAAACTCGGTTCTCTGGCTGGACCATCCGGTCGAGTGATCAGTATCGATTCCAGTGACGCTCAACTCGCGATCAGTCGACAGGATCAAGCAGGTGCCGCGAACGTCGAGTTTCGGAAAGGCCGCCCCCAGGATTTGCAGCTCGACTTGGAGCAATGGGATGCCTGGCTGCAATCTCATCCCGCGCGCTCCAGCCACGACTGGTTACAGGCTGAGGCCCACGCCGAGCAATTGCGACGATCGTCTCCGCTGATTTCTTCTGATTCTATCGACGTCGTGCTCGGCCACCGCGTTCTGAATCTCGTCCCACAGACGGATCGGCCGCAGACTTTGGCCGAGATCTACCGCGTCCTGAAGCGCAATGGGCGGGTCGTCATCCGCGAGGTCGTCAGCGATGAGCAAGTGCCCGCCGACTTCCAGAACGATTCCGCTCTGTGGAACAACTGGGGGCAAGGAGCCTGTCGGGAAGACATGCTACTTGAAGCCTTGGAGGCAGCCGGATTTCATGGCATGGAAGTCGTTGCTCGGCGCGCGGAACCTCAAGTCACGATTGCTGGGATTGAATTGCGCAGCATCACGGTGCAAGCCTTCAAAGGCAAAGCGGGCCCCTGCTTCGAACGGCATCAGGCGGTGATTTACAACGGGCCGTGGAAGTCCGTCATTGATGACGACGGACATACCCTCTACCGCGGAAAGCGGATGGCCGTCTGCGACAAGACGTTCCAGATCTACTCACGAGCGCCGTACGCTGACGCCATCACGCTGGTGCCGCCGGTGACCGACATTCCACTCGCCGAGGCCCGGCCGTTTAATTGCAAAGTGGATGCGGTCAGAGATCCGAAAGAGACGAAAGCCACCGGGCCGATGGCGCTGCCGCTGTTGCAAATCAGCGGCGACTGCGGATCGGACGGATGTTGCTGAACCAACAAGCATGTGACTAGGCGAGCCGGGTGGCGTAAGCCCCCGGATTCCCTTTAATACAGATTTGGAAACACAGAGGCACAGAGAACACAGAGTAGTTGCATTTCTCTGTGCCTCTGTGTTTCCAAACTGAAATTCAACAGAATCCGGGGGCTTACGTCACCCGGCTCGCCTGGGCAATATTGGGAGATCGTTACTTAGTCTCAGCAACCTTGTTTTTCAACACGCCCACACCTGCGACATCCACTTCCATAAAATCTCCCGGCTTAATTACGGCAGTCTCGCCCGGGGTGCCGGTGTAAATCAAATCACCCGGATGCAGCGTAATGTGCTGGCTGAGAAAACTGACCGTCTTCGAGACACTGTGAATCAGGTCCTTGCTGCTCTGGTCCTGGACCACCTTGC
This sequence comes from Planctomycetaceae bacterium, assembly GCA_021732415.1. GTDB lineage: Bacteria > Planctomycetota > Planctomycetia > Planctomycetales > Planctomycetaceae > JAKFVC01. The sequence continues at coordinate 75,342 of JAKFVC010000064.1, read as the reverse complement.
CATTCAGCCGCATTTGAACTTGCAGATCGTCGTAATTCAGGCCCGAAACAATAATCGGACCGCAGGGGCCGAAGGTATCGCTTCCCTTGGCGCGCCACCATTGGACGTCGTTCTTCTGCCAGTCGCGGGCACTGATATCGTTGCCGCACGTCACACCGAACACATAGTCCAGGGCCTTGTCTTCCGGCACATTCTTTGCCAGCTTGCCGATGACAACCACCAATTCGGCCTCGTAATGCACTTCTTTGGTGCCGGGAGGAATGACGACTTCAGCACCATCGGGGATCAGGCACGAGGGGCTTTTGAAGAAGGCTTGCGGGATCTGGAATTTCTCCGGGACCGGCGTGTTTTTAATGTGGCTCTTATAGTTGCCGGCCATCGCCAAAACTTGGGTCGGCTGCGTCGGAACCAGTAGCTTGACCGACTTCAAATCGTGTGACTGAGCCGTCTTCTTCCAGGTGCCAAACAGATCACCTTCGATTTGGGTGATCTTGTCCCCTTCGATGACTCCATAAGCGATCGTCTTGCCTGCCTGAAAGCGAGCATACTTGCTCACCTTGCCATCGGCCGCCCGCAGGTGCGAGACCGACAGGCCACAGCCACAAACAATCGCCAGGACCGTACACACAGAGATTCGCGGAAAGACTCGCATGGTGTTCCTCAGTCAGAAGGGTGGTCGAGCCAACGAAGCGCCAGTCGCGTGTTCGTGATGTTATAGTCTGAACCGCCTGAAGTCCAATTTGAGATTTTCTCCAAGCGCGCTATACTGCTAGTCATGACTTCGTAGGATAGGAACAACCACTCATGGGACTGCTGGACTGGTTTCGACGCCGGCGCGATGCCGAGCCTGATATCATCCCGCTGCCCGCGTTGCGCCCACCCGAGTCTCCCTTCTGGTGTGAGGCCGTGCGAATCGACGACCGCGGTCTGACTGCGACGCGCGACCGGGGACCCGAATTGCGGTTGGAGTTTCAGAACATTCAACGGGTCGCGATCCGGACGACTGACGAAGGTCCCGGCGTGGAAGATGTCTTCTGGGTGCTCTCTGCAGGTGATCAACATTGCCTGATACCGCACGGTGCCGAGGGCGAATCTGAGTTATTTGACCGGCTATTGAAGTTGCCAGGATTCGACAACCAGGCCATGATCGCCGCAATGACCTGCACGGAGAACGCGGAGTTCGAATGCTGGAGCTGCCTGCGGCCATCCTCGTAAGCGAGGCGTCAGCCGAGCCTGTAGCCCGACTCTCCGAGTCGGGTAGTTTTCGTTCTATCCTCCAGACTCGCAGAGTCAAGCGATAGGGGCGGACAATGACTATCATGGAACTGCTGGCGGGGATCTTCTACGATTGTGACAACTCGGTCCAGTCATTGTGAACCAAGGATTTGAAATCATGTTGCGTCTCACTGCGTTCTTGTCAGTCCTGTTGGGTCTAAGCCCGATCCTTGTGCATGCCGACGACCAGATTCTGGCTCCGGGTGCCAAGCCCGAATTGTTGCAGGAGCAAGGGGCGGGCGAAGGGCCAGCCTGGCATCCTCAGTTGGGGTTGCTGACCAGCGGTGATGGAAACATCAATCTCCGCGATCGAACTGGAAAGCGTTCGGTCTATCGCGAGGGCGCGGGATCCAATGGATTGCTGTTTGATCGCCAGGGGCGGTTGGTGATTTGCGAGCCTGTCAAACGACGAGTCTCGCGATTGGAGGCCGACGGTACGCTCACCGTCCTGGCTGATCGGTATGAGGGAAAGCACTTCAATCAACCGAATGATCTCACGATCGACGGCAAGAATCGGATCTATTTCTCCGACCCCTGCTACGGTGACCGTTCCCAGATGGAGCTGGCCGACGCCGCTGGACGGAAGATCGAAGGGGTCTATCGGATTGATCTGAACGGTACGGTCACTCGGATCATCACGCATGAAGTCGATCGGCCCAACGGCCTGATTGTGACTCCTGATGATCGTTATCTGTTCGTCGCAGACAACAATAATAACGAGGCAGGCGGCGCGCGGAAGTTGTGGCGGTTTGAGCTGCGGGCCGATGGTACCGTCGATTGCGCATCACAAAAACTGATTCACGACTGGAAAGCCACCCGTGGTCCGGATGGCATGAAGCTGGATGCGGCGGGGCGGCTGTTTGTCGCGGCCGGGTTGAATAAACCCAACCCGCCTCACGAAACGGCCGACTCGCCCACGGCGGGGATCTATGTGTTCTCGCCAGCGGGGCAGCTCCTGCAGTTCATTCCCATTCCGCGCGATGAGACGACGAATTGTGCCTTCGGGGGTGACGATCTGAAGACCTTGTTCGTCACTGCTGGCGGGACCTTGTGGAGCGTCCGAGTCAATACGCCCGGTCGGCCCGTGTGGCCGGCTAAGTAGCTTGACTCTCCAGAGTCGAGCGATCTTCGCAATTCAGCGACTCACGTTTTGTTCTCAGCGGTAGCCGGTGATTTCCAGAAGAATGATCTCACGCAAAGGCGCCAAGGCGCAAAGAATTCAACTCTTCGTTCTTGGCACCTTTGCGTGAGATCTTGTCTTTTAAAGACTTGGACAATGCGCCGGAATCATTCGCCCGACTCTGGAGAGTCAGGCTACATTGCTCGGCGCATAAAAAAACCCGACGGCCCTTGATGGATCGCCGGGTTCTTTAATTGTCTAACGGATACTACGACACGTTGATATTGCGTGTCGCAATATTGCTGGGCAGACCCGTGTCGTCGTAGGCCTGCATCGAGATCACTCGCGGGGCCGCGAACGGCTTGCCCTTGAAGGTGACGCTCTGCATGACCTTCTGGAACAGTTCGGTGGAGATTCCGCCACCGAATTGAATCGTCAACGGGATTCCGCTAGTACCGCCCGACACCGACGCGATGTCCTGTTTGCCCAGTCGGAGTACCGTATGGCCCTTGACCGTTTTCAGGGTCAGTCCATTGAACGAACCCTTCATGATGCTCAGCGTGTCACCCGTCTGTTCGCCGCTCTGAATCTTCACCACCAGCTTGCCGTTGTCGAAGTTCGGCGAATCGATGTCGCTGATTTGAGCTGACGAATCGACCAGCACGGCTTTACGTCCGGTCGTCGAACCAGCCGAACCGTTGAGCACAATGACCGGGCCATCGTTCGCATTGTTGATGGTGATCGTGAAGGATTTCTCGATCGAATGTGCACCACTGTCGGTCGTTCGGACACGCACGTTGTAGGTCGTGCGGGTCTCGAAGTCGAAGCTGGCATTGGTCACAAGCTTGTCACCAGAGATGGCGAACATGTTGTTGTCGGCCGAGCCAACTCCCGACACCAACGCATAGTTGAAGGATTCGGGAACGTCCTCGTCGTCAGTGCCCAGCGTCCCCACCACCGTGCCGATCGGTTTGTTCTCAGCGACAGTTTGATTCGACAAGGTCAACGCGGTCGGTGCTTCGTTCACATTCAGGATCGTGATCGTGAACACCTTCTCCACGGTCAGTGCGCCACTATCGGTCGACCGGACGCGAATCGAGTAGAAGTGACCTGGATCTTCGTAGTTCGGCGGCGTGATGACGACCAGTTGGCCATTCACAATGTCGAACTTGGCATTGTCCGTGGCCCCGGCACCCGACACCAGGGTATAGCCGAACGTGTCGCCCGCATCGGGATCGATCGTCGAGAAGCTGCCAATCGTCGTGCCCGGGGCGGAATTCTCGACCACCGTGCTGTTCGTCAGATTAATGTTGGTCGGCGTCTCATTCACATTCGTGATGGAGATCGTGACCGGTCCCTCGAACACCAACCCGTGCGAATCGGTTGCCCGGATGCGTACTGAGTAGCTGTTCTTGACTTCGTAATTGAACGTCACATTAGCGACCAACTGACCATTCACGATCTTGAACAACGAGTTGTCGCCCGAGCCCGTACCGGTCACCAGAGCGAAGGTGGTGACCTCACCGGCATCCGGATCGCCCGCGATCAGTGTCCCGACCACGGAGTCAACCGGTCGGTTCTCGGGAATGCTGTTGGGCACTCCAGAGATCAGATTGGGAGACGTCGTGATGGATGTCGCCGGTTCGTTGACGTTCGTCGAATGAATAATAAACACTTTGTCGAAGAACTCGGTCGGCGTGCCATTGTCAGTCGAGCGGACGCGAATCGTGTAATTCGGCTGTGTATCGAAATCAATGTTTCCGATGGCAAACAGCTCGTCACCAACAATCGCGAACTTGGTGTTGTCTGTCGAACCGGCACCATTCACCAGAGTGTAATCGAACGTGTCGCCGGCGGCGGGATTGTCTGGATCGATCGACGACAAGTCACCCACCAGCACGTTGGCTGGCAACGGCGTTCCCGCCGGAATTTCGGCAATCGTGTCGTTGGTCAGCAGAATATCGGAAGGCGGATCGTTCACCGGGTTGACCGTCACCAGGAAGGTCCGCACGATCGTATCGACTCCGCCATTCAGCGTACCGCCGTTGTCGTGCATCGTGACGGTGATCGTCGCCGTACCATTGGCATTCAAATTCGGCGACAACGTCAACGTTCCCGTGGGTTGGCCCGCGGTGTAGCTCACTGGAATCGGGTTCGTGAACAGAGCCGAGTTGCTGCTGGTCGCGGTGATCGTGATATTCTGAACTTCTCCCGTTCCGGCACTGATGCCGGTCAGGTTGATCACCACGGGATTCACTGGATCTTCGCTGAACGTCACCGGACTGAGCGAATCGAGTGTCGGTGCATCATTCAGATCCTGCACGTTAATCGTGAATGTCTTGTCGAAGGTCAGCCCAAAGCGATCAGTCACGCGGACCGTGACCGTGAAGCTGGGAGTCGCTTCGTAGTCCAGCACCTGGGCGGTCTGCAACTGGCTGCCAGCGACCTGGAAGAAGCTCGCTCCTGTACCGCCCACAATGCTGTAGGTGAAGCTGTCATCCGGCAGATCGACGTCTGTCAGCACCGTCATGGAGAAGTTGCCGACAAACGTTCCCACCGACTGATTCTCGAAGACCGAGGTTCCAGACAGGAGGATATCGGTCGGAGCATCCTGGACCTGGTTGACGGTGATCTTGAACGTCCGGACGAGCGTATCGGCACCGCCGTTGGCCGTTAAGCCATCGTCCCTCAAAGTCAACGTGATGTTGGCCGTGCCGTATCCATTGGGAACAGCCTTGTACAACAGTTGGCCGATCGAGTCGCCCTGATTGTAGACCACGCTCAGGTTCGACGTATTGTTCGGAATCAGCGCCGGATTGTCGCTGACCACGATAAATGTCAGAGTCTGCGGCGGTGCTTCGTTGGGTTGTCCCACCGAAATCCCCGTCAGGTTCACGGTCTGCGTACCGGCATCTTCGTTCGAAATTTGATCGTTGATGGTCGTCAATGTCGGACGATCGTTGACCGGAGTGATCGTGATGTCGAACGTTTTCGTGACGAAGTTCACATCGCCGTTACCCCCGCCATTCGCACCGCTGTCGGTGATGGTGACAGTGACGGTCGCGGTCCCAAATTCGTTCGCGACCGGCGTGTATTTCAACGTCGCCTGACCGGCACCATTGATGGTACTCGCGATGAAGTTGTTCACCAGATTCAGATTGCCGCTGGTAATCGCCGCCGTGATCGTCAGCCCTTGTGTGCTTTCGTTCGCCGGACCGGTAGTAATCCCGGACAGATTGATCGTCTGCTGCCCGACATCTTCCAGGATGGGGGCCGGGTTAGAGATCGGACTCAACGTCGGAGCGTCATTCACCGCCGTGACAAACACGTCGTAAATCTGAGTCAAGGTGTCGTTACCACCGTTCGCCGTGCCACCATTGTCTTTCAGAGTGACCGTGATCGTGGCATGTCCGTTGGCGTTGGCGACTGGTGTGTATTTCACCGTGGCCTGACCGCCCACGATACTGCTGACGATCGGGGACGCGATGAGCGTCGGGTCCGAGCTGACAGCCGACAAGATCAGCCCCTGACCAGATTCGTTGGCCGGGCCAGCCGAGATCCCCGTCAGCGTCAGCGTCTGCTGAGCCGCGTCTTCCAGAACCGTGAACGGAGGCAGTGGCGGGGTCAGCGTGAAGGTCGGCTGATCATTCACCGGCAGGACGTTGATCGTGAAGGTCTTGGTGACCGTGTTGTCGTCCGCATTGATGCCACCATTCGGCCCATCATCGGTAATAGTCACGGTGATCGTGACCAGACCAGACTGATTCGCCAACGGCGTGATGGTCAACGGCAGGTTGCCGCCGCTCAACGCTCCCAGCACGATGTTCCCATCCGGAATCACCGACTGGTTGTCGCTGGTGACCGTAATCGTGGCGATGTTCTGCAACGGCTCAAATGGCCCCGGGCTGATCCCTGTCAACGTGATGTGCTGCGGATTGCCAGCATCGTCTTCATTGATCGTGATCGGCCCAGGCACCGTGACGGTCGGTTCATCGTTCACCGCAGTCACCGTCACTGTGAATGTCGTCGTGGCCGTATCGACGCCGCCATTCAGCGTACCACCGCTATCCTTCGCGGTGATCGTAATCGTCACAGGACCGCCATTCCGATCGGCCGCCGGCGTGTAGAAGAGCGTGGCGGTTGGCGAGCCCTGACTATAGGTAATGGAAATCGCGGAATCGGGAATCAGCGTCTGATCGCTGCTGGTCGCCGTCAGTGTCAACGTCTGGTTCGGGGTAGTCTCCAGGCCCCCGTAACCAATCCCCGACAAGTTGACGGTCTGCGTCACAGCATCTTCGAGAACTGTCACATTGCCCGGCTGGTTGATCGTCGGCTGATCATTGACCTCGGTCACATTCACCTGGATCGTCTGGGAAACAGACCGGTCATCCGCGTTACCCGCGATGCCATCCAGACCGTCATCGGTGACAGTGATCGTCAGGAGCGAGCTACCGGACCGGTTGGCCGCAGCCGTGAACTGGATGTTACCGGTCGCGTTGGCGCTGGTGTAATTCGTCGTGATATTCCCCTGCGGGATCACGCCAGGATTGCCGCTGGTCACCGTAATCGTCAAGTTCTGATTCTCGCCACCACCAGCGCTGATGTTCGACAAGTCGATCTGCGTGACAGCAACCTTGTCTTCGAGGATCGTAATGGGCGCCGGGGTATCGATGGTCAGTGTCGGCTGGTCATTGATCGGAGTGATCACGACCGGGACGAGGCTGGTCGAAGTCTGCGGATCGGTCGTCCCGGGTGCCGGCGGGCCGAACTTGCCGAGGTCCTCGGCGAAGATCGTGATATTGACCGTGGCTGCCGGCAGTCCGATCGGATAGTCCAGAGCCGGAGTAAACGTGATGCCGTCCAGGGCCGTGTTGATATCATCAATCCGGCCTTCCAGCACGTATTGATAGATCAACGGGGAACCGGTCGAAGTGACGCTGCCACCGTCCAGGACGAGATTGTCTGACGAGCCCGGAGCGAGGAGCAGCGAGCCCATCGCACTGGGGACCGAAATGGTGATCTGAATCCGACCACCCTGAGCACCCGTGGTCACGTCTCCGTCGTTGGCCAGGTAGGCGTCCTTGTCAAATACGGTGATGGCGTTGCCAGTCGCCGACGAGAACGTGATCGGCGTATCTTCGTTGGTGGCGACTGACGAACCCGTCGCAGGAGATGCGGGGAGCGCAGTCCCATTGTAAGACGTCACCGGCGCGTCGTTCTTGCCGTCTGTCACAACGTAATTGACATACAACAAGCTGGAAATGAACGGGGATGTCGGCGGCAGATTCGGATTGACCGGGCTGACGGGATTGGCCTGGTTGTTCTGCAGGAAGTTACCCGCATAGTCCGTGATGCCGCGTGTCGGATTGAGCGGATCGACCACCGCCGGATTATCGACGATGATCTGGTAGCGAGCATCGAGCTTGAACGTCGACACCGAGGTGAAGATGCATTCGTTCGTGTTCTGATTGTAGGTGAAGAAGTAATCGGCACCTTCCACCAGCGGCTGACCGTTTTCCAACAGCAGGAAGTCGGTCTTGTCGACCGTGCTGTCATCGATACCAATACCGTTGTCGATTAACTGCAGCGTGAGACTCGTCAGAATGCTGAACGGTGACGAGACGGTCGCCGCGTCGATCCAGATGCTCGTGGCGGTCGGATCGAGATCGACGCCGCTGCCATCGTTGTCTTGAGGAGAGGTCGGAATCACGACGCCACCTTCGAAGTCAGCTCGTTCCAGCGCACCGCGGTCCTGGAACGGATTCTGACCCAGGCCGGGCTGATTTGCCGGGCCGGGCTGATTGGTGTCGTCCACGCGCAATTGACCGAACCGGTCGGTGATCGGAGCAATGATCGGCGATTGCGGAATGAGCAACGGGCCCACCACCGCGATATAAGCCGCCCGGTCGTTGAACACGCTGCGTGAACTGTCAACCAGCGGGCTGCCGGGGGCGGGATAGTAGTTATCCGAGGCAGGATTTACGAACAGTTGCACAGCGTTGGCCACCAGCAGCGAATTATTGCCGGTCGTGCCATTCACGGTATTGTTCTGGAACAGGTTGGCTTCCACTTCCGTCGTGCCCGAGGTGGGAGCAATCAGAATGCCAGTGGCCGTCCCGACAATCGCGTTGTTCATCAATGTGGGACTGGTATTGGCCCCCACATTGATGCCGACGCCCACATTCCCGGTGTTCACAATCGTATTGTTCACGACCTTCACGAACGGCGTAATAGGGGTGCCCAGGGCGGCATTCGAATCGCCCAAAATATTGATACCGCTCTGACCGAAGCCGGCGATCACATTGTTCTGAATATACAGCCCAGTCACCAGGTTCTGAGAAGTCACCGGGGTGTTCATGGCCGCACCGGGGTGCGGAACACTGCCGAACCGGTCGTTGTCATTGACGAAGACGCCGATATTCGACGAATGCAGGATGGTGTTGTTCTCGACGATGAACTGTCCCTGCTGTCGCTGCAGGTTGTCGTCACCACGGCGGTTGTAGGTATCCACGGTCATCGTGACCAAGGGAGCGCCGGTGATGATATTCAACGTATAGGCAAACGTATCACCACTCGTTCCACTTCCGGCAGTCGTCGGATCGTAAGTTCTGTTATTGTAGCCACTGACGCCAAAGTAGTAGGTGCCAGCAGCGGGAGCGACAAAACTGATATACGATTCCAAATTGCTGGAGGCTTCTCCAGGTGCCGCAGTATCGTCACTGAAGGCCAACGGAGTTCCTGCAGAATCGAAAATTCGCAGAATCGAATCACCGCTAAACACGGCAAAATCGACGTCGATCGAGATCGCCTGACCGGCAGTCAGGACCATCGAGTACATATCGACGTCCAGATCCACATTCGTTCCGTCACCAACTTGTCCAGACGCGGTGAAAGTGCCGCTCGACGCGCCCGTGATGGTCGAGTCCGTCGCGGTTGCAATCGTGTCGTTGTCTTCGACCTGATCCGGGATGGCGATTGGCACGATGACCGGTGTCGTACCAATGGCGGAGACGGTGATGGCGTCGAAGATATCAACCCGATCACTGTTCACTCCGGCGCCGACAGCCTTGGCGATGACCGTATTGCGTCCTGCGAAGCTGGTCGTAATCCGCGAGGCCAAAGCCGAGGCAATCGCACCCTTCTGCGTCACCGGATTGAGACCCAAGATGTTCACCTGGATATTCCCGGGGGTCACTGACCCGTTGGTATCGAATTCGAATGTCTTGGTAATCAAACCGTCATAAATGGTGACCGTATTTCCGTCGGTGACATTATTCCCCACCATGATCGTCTGACCGGTCGTCAAACGATCGTTGATGTCGAGAGTCGGATTGACCACGACATTGTTCTTCGTGGGATCAAACAGGGCGCCGTATTCTTCACCGCGGCGGATTTCGAGCTGATACTGGCCGGTCAACAACTGCTTCGCCGCACTGGGATCGGGATCCAGCGTGGGACGACCACCCAGCCCGACAACACCATTGGTATTCAAGTCGGTAAAGGCGGAACCCAGACCAGTCTGGACACCCGTGACCATTTCGCCTCGGCCTGCAAAGCCGATGATGATGTCGTCAACGTAGAAGCCTTCAGACGTGTTATTCTGCGCCCCCGCGGGGGCGTTGGTCACGCTGTTGACACCGAAGGAACTACCGGTATCTCCGCTGAAGGTCGGATTGCTCTTATCGTCGCTGGCCACTCGCAGGCCAGTGACTGGATCAATGACCGTTCCCGTGTTGCCCGAGGTGCTGAAGTCGAATCGCAATTTGACCTGTGGATTGCCCACATAGTCTTTCAGATCCACACGGGCCTGACGCCAGGTTGAAGTCTCGTAGAGTTCTTGAACTCCCTGATTCGACTTGCTGGAGGCATCGCTGTTCGTCGACAGGTAAGCGGGCAGTTCGGCGTCTTCGAATAGCGAGTTCGACAAGGTCGAATTATTCGTCGCCAGCAAGTCCCAGGTGAGGCCGTTGTCGGTCGAGACGTACACTCGCGCACTGTCGCGCATCGTATTCGAGTTCTTCCCGTTCGCGCCTTCCGTCTGCAGCCAATAGTTGAAGTACAGTGTGGGCTGATCGCCGGGAGCATAGCCTTCCAGATCGAACGAATTCGTGACCAGACTGCCGGCAGTTCCACCAGGCACGTTGTAATTGTTGTGAATGGTACTGATACCATTCGTCAAATCCTGCTGACTGACGCTGCTCTCGACGCCGTACTGGCCGCCGCTGTCATATTGGAAGTAGTTACCACCTGCTCCGGGATTATAGTTCTCGATGCCGAAGTACATGCTGGCGCCGCCGACATTCTCGCTGGTGGTCAGGCTCTCGGTGCCAGCGGAAACCGTGTCGAACTGCGTACTGGGGGTTCTCGAGTTGTCGACACTGGGGTTGGCAGACGTCCCCTCGGTCGTGTTGATCCCGTGACCAGCATCGCCGCTACGCAGTGCTGTCGGGTGCCACAAGTTGTAGTCGACAGGCGAGAAGGCCAACCCGGTGGGATTGGTGATGCTCGTCTGCAGGAACTGGCTGTCAGCGATATTGTCGCCGTCCGAATCGAACACAGTTTGCAAGGAACTCGCGGCATCGGCGGCATTCGGGTCGACGCACAGAATTCGGCCCTGATTCGTGATAATGAACAGGAAGTCGGCGTATTTCTGGTTCTCGACATTCTGCGGTGCATCAGTGATGCCCGCGAATCGCTCATTGACATTCAGTAAGGCGGTGTAATCCCAAATCGTGCTATTGACCAGCCGCGGGGTCAATGCCGCATTGATCGCGGGGTTGGCAGAGTCGGGATTTCCGACGTTTGTGCCGCCGTCATTACCAATCGAACCCTGCTGACTGATCGTGTATAACTGATTACCGGCGCTGACCCCCCAGAGGCTGCCCTGGAAGAGCTGCATGCCCGTGGTCTGGGTCGTGATGGTCCCCGCGAAGTCGGTGATAATACCGGTCGCACCCAGGTTGCCTGCCGCCCAGGCGGCACTGCCATTCGCGGCACTGCCACGATAGAGCTTGGAAACGCCACCGACTCCGGCGCTGCTCGGATAGTCGTCGCTGTCCGCCGTGGCATAGAAGACGATGTCATAGCTGGAGACCCCGTTCCGCCGGAAGGCCAGCGCAGTCGATGCCGCATTGTTGCTTTGGAAGCGTTGAGTTGCCCCGTCGCCATCGACATCGCCAATGCCGTCACTCAAATTCGGCTGCGCATCTCCGGCAGTACCCGTATCCAACTGCACCAGGACACCCTGACGCGAGTCGCCATTATTGAAGCGCACGGCCCACAGAGTGCCGTCAGAACGCATATCGAGGTCCTGGACGGCCTGCTGCCCGTACTGGCCATAAGAGATTTCCGTCGCTCCGTTGAACGGATCCACGACGCTCAGGCGGCTTTGCGACGTCACGAATAGATTGACATCGGACAGGCTAAACGGCCGGATGTTGGCAGTCAGCGAAATGGAACTCGTCAACGTAAAGAGTGGCCCGTTGACCGGGTCCACACTTGAACCTTGCGAACCGTAACCCGTGTAACCGATGTGATCCTCGACCACGCGCTTGATCGAGTTAATCGGCTCCAGCCGGACCGCTTGCGTTGCAGCGTCGGCAGCACCGTTGAAATTCGCGGTCAAGGCTGTGGGCAGGTTGCCGTTGGAGAACACGGCCACGTAGTAGGTCGTCAAACCTGCCGGGGGCGGATTCGGATTCACGCCGCCCGCTTCGCTGCTACCCGCGACGCCGGCCGGTAGATTGACCGTGCCAATCGACGGATCCAGCGTACCCAGACTGCCCCGTGACAGATCATCCAGATCCTGGCCCTGGCCCGGCGCCGGCTGGTCATCAGCCAGATCCGAGGCCCGACCAATATAAATCAGTGTTCGCTGAGAATTGTACACGGCGATCGTCGTATCGGGACGCGTCAGCCCATCGGCCCAGTCGATGTCGAACATCGTCGGGAAGAACTTGCCACCGTCACTGGCGCCGCCAATGACCTGGACCTGGCTGTAATCCACCGTGAACTGGTAGAAATCCACATCGGTACTGGAACTTAGACTGCCAGATACGCTGAGCGTATTACGATCGGTCTGCAGGAAGGGTCCCAGATACTGACTGCCATCAGGCGAATTGTTATTGCCAGTTTGTTCTGCGGATTCACCCATAATGATTGAGTGAGCTGGCAGACCCTGTAGCTCAACACCATTCGTGGCGTAGCGAATGTCAGCATACCGGACTGTCGAACCAGGCTGTTCGTCCTGCTGACGCAGGCGCAACTGCAGCTCGTACTTGCCCGAGGTCAGACCGTTACCGCCAACGGGAATTGCGGCCGCTTCCTGCCCGGCGACTGGCTGGCTTCGCACCCGGATGAAGTAGGTGTTAAGCGATCCTGCGATACCCGGCAAGACCGCGCGGAAACCGGCATCCATGAAATTGCTGGTATAGAAGTCCCCACCCAGCGTGGCATCCTTGGTGAGTGTATTGAGATCACTATTCCCCGGCCCACCAGGAGCGCCATCAACGGTATTCAGCAGCGTTCCGCTCAAGGAGGTCAACCCGGCCGCTTCGGATTGCGAATTCAAGGACCTGGCCAGCACGACACCGGCAGAATTCACCAGCTCAACCATCGAATCCAGGGCGTAGCTGGTCTGATCCAGATCGATCCAGACTTCGGTCCCGGCATTCGCCGTGAAGCTGTAAACGTCGACATCACCCGGCGAATCGGGACTGATGAAGCCATGCACTTCAAAGCCCAGGCGTCGATTCTCATCGCCACTGTTCTCATTCGGGGCCAGGTTGCCCAGCGACTGCGGATTGCCCACGGTCGAATTGATGTCATTCCCCTGGGTCAGGGCCGATTCGGTTTCATTGACGACTGCCACGTTGCGATCGTTGCTGTATTGATCGAACTTAATGCTGTTCCAGTCGCCAGGCGCAGCGGTCGTGGCCGCGCCGTCATTGTTGGTATCGAACAGTGGGAAGCCGTTCGGCAGGAAGCCCGTGCTGACCGTATCGTCCTTCAAGGAAGTCAGAATGACCGGGAACCCAGGCTGCCCCACAATCTGCACTGTCCCACCGACGCGGTCGTCGATTTCCAGCGGATCACCCGTGGCAGAGAACCCCGCACCCGCACCCTGCAGTTTGACCACCAGGCTGCCGGTCGCGCTACTTTGCAGCCGCAGTCCGCCATAGGTATGAAATTCATTCGAGGTAATCGTGCCGGTGAGCACGTGGGCGATGTCGGTATCGTCCCACACGCTTTCGATCGTCAATTCTTCGGCACGGATATTCATGCCGTTGATCGTGTTATTCTCATACTTGTTCAATCGGACCAGCGGGCCATAGTTGTCATCAAACGACGCATAGCGTTCGATGGCGCCCGTGCTGCGGCCATAGTCGGGCATGACCACAGCTTGCAACGAATTCGCGTTGATGCTGATGACGTTGCCGAGATTGTCGCGGAAGACGTTGTCGACGATGATCGGCTGCGCACCACGCACGTAGATCACCGAGGCATCATTCCCTCCGCGACCACCGCGACCTGTCGCTGCCTGGCCACCGAGATTGTCCTCGAATGTGCTGTTCGACACGCGCAGCTTGGCCTGCCAATCCTCGATTGGATTGAAGAAGTCGGTACCACCGGCGATTTCCGACGTACCACCGGCAAACGTGATGGAGACGTTATCCAGGCTGGCAGTCGACGTGGGTTGGAGGAAGATACCGGACCAGTTGCCGGGGGTGGGTTGAGCATTCGCGGCAAACCCGTCGTTCTTCAAGTCGAACGTTCCGCCCGCACCAAACTTGTCGTCTTGCTGGCTGGTGAAGCGGATGGGATTCTCGGGAGTTCCTTCAGCAATCAGGTTGGAACTTCCTAATCCTGTTTCGATACGGGCACCCGACAGCTTCACAATCGTTCCCGGATCGATCATCAACCGGGCGGACAACGGACTGCTCAGTTCAGCAGCCGGCCCGCCGCTGATGATCAAGTTCTGCGCGATGACATGCGTGATGTCGGTGTCATCGAACCGGGCGATCACATTCAACGTCTCAGCGGCAGCACCCAGGGCCGTCTGAATCCGGATGAACAAACCGTTGGTCGAGTTCTGAGTGACGGTATTGCCGTAAATGTCCGGACCGATGCGGCCGTCGTCGGCCTTGAAGCTGTCGGGATTTGCGGAAATCGCCGCGTCAGCGTTGTTCATGATCGTGTTGTTGACGATCGTGGGGCGTGACGTCTCGAGATCGATGACGTTGTACACGCGCAGCGGTCCGCCATCGACACCGACTTGCCCGCCGCCATATTGCAGCGTGGCATGATCCACCTGATTCAAGAAGACGCCCGACAGCCCCGAATTGACGTCGGAGTCTTGACGGAACACGATACCGCCCCAGTCCGCACCCGTGGCGGCGCCGTTCGTGCCGTCATCAATACTGCCCTTCGCATCATCGCGCCACGAGGTAAAGGTGACGTTATTGACTGGAGTCCCCAGCACCTGCAACGCACCCCCGCTGCGGTCGGTGCCTTGCGAAGACGTACCTACGTCGATCGTCTGGCCACGAACCTTGATCAACGCTCCCGCATCGATCATGACAGTCACGCCCTGCGGTACCTGGAAGGTGCTTCCATCTGCCAGAGGATTATTCGAAATAAAGTCGCGCCCAATCGCATACGGCACGTTGTCCGTGACCGTGCTGGCATTGCCGTCCGCACCACCGTTCCCGACGATCCGCACGATGCTGCCGGATGCGGCCGCCGCCAAACCGGCGCTGATGGTCTGATAAGGCGAACCGACCGTTCCAGTCCCGCCCGCCGGAGCCATTTTGTCTACGAAAATGGTATTCGCGACGGTGAACCAGGTGTTGTATTCGCCACCCGTCTGACCGTCATGATCGCCATCCAGAACCTGTCCGGTGGTATCCCGCAAGCCGCTCGTGACGGGCGTGTCCGGTTTGAAATCCAACTGCAGTTGATATGTTCCGTCGGACGTACCGCCGAAGCCGCTGTTGGAAATGGACGGGTCGTAGTTGTCGTTACCGGTACTCGTCACACCAATGAAGTAGGTCCCTGGCTGCAGCGCAATTTCCAACCCGGAATCCTTCGAGTAGAAGTCGTCATTGCGGGCAATGACCGTCTTCGCACCCGATGGTTCCTGGCGGTACAGCGTCAATTCCGTATTCAGCAAATCGGTCGCCGCCAACCGCTGGGCGATCGTCTGGGCAGACAGAGTTCCTGCCTGCGTGACGTTGAACTGGTACAGATCGATGTCGCTGGCGTTGTTCGGCAGGAGACGGAGCAGGTGGATCAGATCGTTATCGCCCGGCAGGACATTCTCGCCGCTGACGCCCGCACCCTGAACGCTCGGCACATCGTACGAGTGCCCCAGTCCCAGATTGTGACCGATTTCATGGAAGGCTGTGCCCGTAAAGCCACCACCATAAGTGTTGTCGTTCGCGTAATAAATCGCGTTAATGATAATCGGGCTACCGGAAATACCACCGGCCGCACCCGGGTCCAAGTTCGGCGCATTGACACGAATATCACCCACCACGATCTGTTCGTTGCCACCCACAGCAACTTCACGGAACTGCACTCCCGTGTAGTAGGAATAGATCTGGAAGATCTGGCGAATGATTTCTTTTTGCTCGGGCGTGATCTGGTTCGTGTAACCCGGACCATAAGTTGACGGGAACGAATATGTCAGTTCGGGAATCGAACCAGGCGTATAAGGAGTTTCACCCCCGCCGATTCCGTGTCCCACTTCCGGAGCCGAGAATCCAGTGAACGCACCACCCGGCAGATCGCGGTGGCCCGGTTCATCCGGTCCACCCGGCAGCGGCGGCAGCGTCACGAACGCACCCTGAGCTTCAATCTGCGAAGTCAAAGTCACGCCGCCATTACCGAGATTGCCCAGGTTCGTGGCTGTCGAGAAGCTGGAGTTATCGTCACTGGCGCTGCTCGCTTCCGTGGAAGCAATCGTCAGCTTGTATCCACCAGTACCGCCGTTGCTGGTGACTCGGACGTAGAACGTATCCGCGCCCAGAGCACCCGTATTGATGACTTCTGTCCCACCGGTACCAGTGGCATTTTGCGTGAGGACGACGCCTCCGCCGGAGTTGAGAAACTCGATGACCCCATCCAGAGTCGCGCTCGAGTCGAGTGTCAACGTATAAGTACCGCCGAGAACCGTCGAGAATTGATAGATATCGACGTCGGTGTTATCCGAGCTGTTTCCACTGCCGTCACCCAGGTATTCGTTGGTGATAAACGGCTGCCCAGTAAATACAGTCCCGACTTTGACCGCATTGGCCACACTGACCAAAGTGCCGTTCGGTTCCGACGAAACGCCGACCTTCAAATTGTACGAGGAATTCGCCAGTGACGACGCAAACGTCAACACCGCGGCGCTCAAGCCATTCTGAGGATTATATTGATAGGTGACCGTCTGCGGCAGCAGCACCGCACCGGAGGCGACATTGATCAAGCGGTAGTAGGTCGGATCTTGAGCGATCGCACTATTAAGCTGATCCTGGTTGAAATAGACAATGACCTTGTCGGTCTTCTGCGACAAGGCACCTACGGATTGCGTCAGCAGACCAGCGGTCGCTGTGGTAACGGACAACGCCGGTGTCCCCAGAGCAGGTGCCGAAGTCACGAAAATCGAGTTTCCGACGACGATTGCATTGATACTCGCGCTCACCGAATTGATCGCTGTGGCCAGCTTGCCGGCGATGGTCGCCTGGCTGTCACCGGCGGCGAAATCGACCCGGATCGCACCCAGACCCACACTGTTGCTGGGGGACTTATTGAGTTCAAACGTAAAGACGGAATTGATCGATGTGACGGGATTGGTCAGCGTCAAACGGACCACGTCGCCGTCCGCCAGCGCGGCCCCGTTACCCACCACATTCAAATTGGCCTTCGCGAATGCCGCAAACTTTGTCGTGCTAAAGCTGACAACCGGTTCGTAAGAAGCTCCCGCGACGGTGAGCACATTCGCGCTGTCGCTGGCCGTCAACTGCGTACCAGCATTGGTATTGATCGCCGTCACCAGGGCATCAGCAATCTGACTGGCGGTTGACCCCGGCGCGATATTGACCGGAATGTTACCAACATTGGTCACGGCATCCGGCAGCAGATTGATCTCGAACCGATACGAATACGGCCCCGCGCTGATCAACACGAGATCGCCGTCAGTGAGATTGCTCAACTGGGTGGTCGAAAAGACCTGATCGCGAATGACCGGCTGCGGGATGACGGACTCAACCTGTGCTCCCAGGTCGAGTTCGTAATTGAATGACTTATAGGTCTTGCCATTATCAGGTGTCAGCGAGTCGCCGACATTCCCGCCAAGGGCATTGGCACCCGTGGCCTGGATCCGCACCTGATACTTATCGTCGGGCAGCGTGGAGGCAAAGCGAACGATGACTTCGTTCGGATTGTCCCCTGCACCGACGTAGCCCAAGCCGACCGAGACGTCGTCCGAGCTCTCAATGGCAGGCGTTGCCGGATCGTCGAAGATGCCATCCAGGCCCGCGCGAGTGACCGTGATCGCCGACAGCGTGGTCGTGTCGATCGTCTGGCCGGGGCTGAACCGCAGAGTCAACTCGCGCGGCGCTTCGCTCAGCGTCGTGTTGTTCGCGAGAAAGACCCCTTGATTCGGGATGACCGTGACCAGGTCGAACGCCGACAGCACGATCTTTTCTTCGAGGGTTTCCACCTGGGATTGCAGCGGTTTGTCATTCATTAACCGCTTGGGTGTACGGCGTTTCCCAGGCATCCAGCGCGACTTCAGAGCTTCCAGCCACGGTCTGATGAACATCGGGACGACCTCAGATTCTCTCGAAGATGTTGAACATTCCAAGCCACCAACAGGGCGAGACATTCAGACCGGAGCAGTCTGAATGGCAAGATCTGGCGCAGAGAAGAAATCCCTGTGGCCAGTTCAACACCCCAAGTCAGCGACCTACTTACTCACTGCAAACTACTCACCGTAAACGCACTGCAGAACACTGCTCAGACATTTGAAAGTCCGACCCGCAATTTTGGAGTCAATCTCTGTAGCGGCATCTCGTAAGAGTTCCGCCCGAGCGTCTCCAAGACTCGGCGGAACTCTTACGAGATTCCGCTACACACATCGACCATCGACAGCGATTTCGCTGCTGTTCAACGGCCAAAAATTGGACTTAAGACTTTTGCTGTCAAGTACATACAATATCTAATCAACCCTGGCACCGACCTCGGACAGCCCGTCTTTGCAACTGACTGTGTCCGACAATAACCACGCTAGACACGTTGTCTATTCGATCACTGCGCAATCCCGTTCCCGGCTTGGACGTAAAACAGCCGAGAAGCGTTCCCAACCCCCCTGCCAGATCGGATTGGGGAGCAGAAAAAACTGGTGATCGCTGACTGATTGATGAAAGAGGACGGATCTCAGGCTCGGCCGAACTCCAATTACTGCAATTCCTAACGGATCACTGCGGCAACTGCGTGGGCCATTCCGCCAACCGGCCAACATAGCCCAGCGGAAAGACCGTTCGCAATTCCAAAAAATCGCTACAACCCTATTTTTCAGATCAACCCAACTCTTCGAGGCATTCGCCTCAGCTTGCCAAGTGAATTGGCGTTGGAATGACTGCAAGTGGGAACACCCCTGCGTAACGAGGTTTGTCGGAATCATATTCGGCAGGAATGCAAACCCCCAAAGATAAGTACCGCGCAGTTCGGGGGTGGGTATCCCCGAGTTCTGAGAATCGAAACGATGCTGCCGCCTTTGCGGATATCACCTCAAAAGTAGACCGGCTAATCCGCACCGGTTGGTGGCGATTACCTCCGCCAGAGTTCTGTGATTCGTTCAAGTTCCTGTAGCGGTGTGCGATGGCCATTCATCGGCGAAAGCTCATGGGTCATCAAATCACCGCCGCAAACCAAACGATCATGTGAGCCGGGTGCCGTAAGGCACCGGACCGGGTGTTTGACGGCATCTCGAATTGTCCAGGACTTTATAGCACCTGGCTCGCATAAATCCCCTCGTGCGCGACTCGACATGGACCGCGCGACCGCTGCGACACGATTTCTTAAAGAACTTCAACGCGATATCTCAGTCTCTACCAACGACCTTCTGCATTCGCCCGATTCCGATCGCCGATCTAACAACGTTCGGCAGACCGTCTGTCAGTACTTCCTTCAATGGAATCCACCGTGGAACAGGATCGTCGTTGGTTTATCACGCTGGCTGCCGTGCTGTTGGGCTTTGGGGTCCTGATGGTCCACAGCGCCAGCATCACCTCGCGCCCCACCAACTTCGAACAAATTCACCTGTCACGTCATTTGATGTTCGTCACCTTGGGCTTAGCCGTGGCGGCCATCGCAGCGGTGACTCCCGCACGCACGTTACGTGCCCTTGCTCCATGGCTTTTCGTCGCGACTCTCGCCCTGTTGGTCATTGTGCTGGTCCCGGGAATCGGAACTCGAGTCAAAGGGGCCCAGCGCTGGCTACGCTTCGGACCCATCTCGCTACAACCGTCAGAACTCGCCAAACTTGCCCTGCCGCTCCTGCTGGGTGCCCTGCTTGATCGCTATCGCCATTACCTGAGAAGCTGGGTCTTCGGCCCGGTCCTCTTCTGCCTGCCTGCCGCGCTGATGGTGCCACTGGTGTTGCTCGAACCTGATCTGGGGACGACGCTATTCCTCTGTTTCAGTGCGGCGATCATGCTGTGGTTATCGGGTTGGCCACTGAGGAATTTTCTGGCAGGCCTGGCGGCTGCCATTCCGGCCGTGGTCTATATCGTGATCAATAAACCCTACATGTTGCAGAGAATCACGGGTTTCGTCGCGACCTGGACCGATCTCAACCAGGCTCCGTATCAGATCCAGCAATCGCTGGCGACGTTGGGCGCAGGGGGATTCTGGGGTGTCGGCCTGGGAAAGGGCTGGCAGAAACTCAGCTTCCTGCCCGAAGCCAATACCGACTTCGTCTTCGCCGTGATTGGCGAGGAACTCGGGATGCTGGGAACACTCAGCGTGGTCGCCCTGTGGGCGGGCCTGCTGCATTTCGGCCTGCGACTGTTATCGCCCCTGGAACGAGGCAGTTTCGAACGCACCGTGGCCACAACGTTGTTAATGCAGCTCGTATTCCAAGCGGCTTTGAACATCGCCGTAGTGACAGCATTGGTGCCACCCAAAGGGATTTCGCATCCCCTGATCAGCTGCGGCGGCAGCAATCTGGTAGTCAGCCTGATTTCGCTGGGGGTGATCGTCAGCCTGTCCAGCGCCCCGCGCCGACCGATCTCGGAACCCATTTTCGCAGAACGTCGCTCGCTCGTCATCAACCGCCGAACGATCAATCTCCCACCAGCAGCACCCGAACCGCCGGCAGCTCCTCCGGTAAAGCCACCTCGCCGCCGCACGCCAAAAGCGCCCAAACCCGCGGTCGTGGAAGAACCAACCGCATCGTGGGACGGGTCTCCAGGCCCGTCCGTCCAGTCGCCTTGAGACCACAGGTCTAGATTTCGGCAACAAATTAGCGTAATCGGACTGTTAAGCCTTCGTGACCTTTGTGGCCTTCTGTTCTAATTTCTTTTTTAAACAGAAGGCCACAAAGGTCACGAAGGAAGAAAGCAGAAGAACCGGACGGACGGGCCTGGAGACCCGTCCCACGGTTTCGCTACACCACACTCAACTCCGTCGTAATCGCCGGCGGAGTCCGCAGCGTCTGAAAGATGACGCAATACCGTTCGGTCAATTTAATCAGCGTCGCCAGTTGCTCAGGAGTCGCCGTCGACTGCAATTGAAACCGCAACCGGATCGCCGTGAAGCCCGCCGGAACCTCTTTGCTCACCCCCAGGGTACCACGGAAATCCAGATCCCCCTCCGCGGTGATCGTCCCGCCCTGCACCGGTAATTCCATCGCGGTCGCGACGGCCGTCAGCGTCACCCCGGCACAGGCGACGAGAGATTGCAGCAGGATCTCCGCCGAACAAGCCCCGCTGCCGTCGCCTCCCGCAGCAGGATGCAAACCGGCAGACACCATGCCGCACGGCATCTCCAACCGGCAGGTCTGAGACCCGACACCCAACTGACCCTCGGCCGTCAGCGTCTTTAAGGCCGTGGCCGGATCGCTTCGATAACGCTCCTTAAACGGAGCCTGCACAGCACGTAATTCAGCAGCATTCACGATGAGTCAACCTTTGCCGTTGCCTGACTCTCCAGAGTCGGGCGAATTCGCTCATGAAGATGCGCCCGACTCTGGAGAGTCAGGCTACGCATCAATGGGCATGAAACATATCGTAGGATAGGTATCCTACGGTTTCTGCCACGAAATCCCCAATTCAAATGGCAAGTGTTGTCGCGAGCCTCTCCACGGGGATAAAATCCATGTCGACCATCCAATCGAAAAACACCCGCCAACTTCCGAGGCTCCTGAGTGGACCAGCTCCGTAAAATTCTCCAAAAATACTGGGGATACGACAATTTTCGCCCGCTGCAACAGGAAGCCATGACGGCTGTCCTGGAGGGCCGCGATTCTGTCGTCGTGTTGCCCACTGGGGGCGGCAAATCGCTCTGCTTTCAGGCACCCGCCGTTCAAATGCCGGGCCTGGCGGTTGTCGTTTCGCCCTTGATTTCGCTCATGAAGGACCAGGTCGATGCCCTGACCGAATGCGGAGTCCCCGCCGCCTGCATCAACAGCAGTCTCACGCCAGGCGAACGCCGCCGCGTCGCCGATGACATGAGTAGCGGCCACCTGAAACTCCTCTATGTCGCACCAGAGAGACTCTGCAACGAACAAACACGGCAGTTCCTGCAGCAACAGCAAATCTCGTTCTTCGCGATCGATGAAGCCCATTGCATCAGCAGTTGGGGTCACGATTTTCGGCCCGAATACCGCATGCTGGGCCAACTCAAAGAGGATTTCCCCGGCGTGGCCGTCCATGCCTACACGGCCACCGCCACCGAACCCGTCCGCGAAGACATTGCCCGCCAGCTCAATCTCGACGGGCCCATCTTTCATGTCGGTTCGTTTGACCGCCCGAACCTCGTCTATCGCGTTCAGTCGCGGTCTGACCAGTTGAAGCAGGTCCGCGAAATTCTCGACCGGCACAAGGGAGAAGCGGGCGTCATCTACTGCATCCGCCGCACCGATTGCGAAGAACTCTCGGCGTCGTTGAATCGGCTCGGTTTCCATAGCCGCCCTTATCATGCCGGTCTGTCCGACTACGATCGCGGCGCCAACCAGGACGCTTTTCTGAAGGACGAAATCGAGACCATCGTCGCGACGGTGGCCTTCGGAATGGGCATTGATAAATCGAACGTGCGCTACGTCATCCACTGCGGCGCGCCGAAGTCATTGGAAGCTTATCAGCAAGAAAGTGGCCGCGCCGGCCGCGACGGGCTGGAAGCCGAATGCGTCATTCTCCATTCGGGGCAGGATTTCATGCTCTGGAGAAAGATGCAGAGCGAGTTAACAGGCGAAGCCGCCATTGCGGCCGAAGCCACGCTACGCTCGATGCAGGAATTCTGTGGCGGCGCAGCCTGCCGGCATCGTCATCTCGTGGAATACTTCGGCCAGGAATATCCCGGCGAAAGTTGCTCAGCCTGTGACGTCTGCCTCGACGAACTGGACCTCGTGGGTGATGCACTGATCATCTCACAAAAGATCTTGTCGTGCGTTGTGCGACTGCAACAGAAGTTTGGAGCTGACTACACGGCCCAGGTGCTGCTGGGTTCGAAGGAACAACGGATACTCGAAAACGGTCACGACAAGCTGAGCACCTACGGCCTGCTGGAAGATCACGGCAAGAAGGACATCCGCGGCTGGATTGAACAGCTTATCGGTCAGGGATTTCTCACTCGCGAAGGGGAATATCAAGTTCTGCAACTGACAGCCGCCGCGCGGGCCGTTCTGAAAGGCGAAGTCACTCCCAAGCTGCTGCGCCCGGCCGAGAAGAAGAAGCAGAAAGTTTCCCGTGCGGAAACCAACGCCTGGGAGGGTGTCGACCGGGGGCTCTTCGAAGAATTGCGTGGCCTGCGCCGGCAGATCGCCGAAGCGCGTGACTTGCAAAGCTTCATGGTCTTCAGTGATGCTTCGCTGCGTGACATGGCCCGCCTGCGACCGACGACGATTCCTGCGTTCCATTTAGTGAACGGGGTCGGCGATAAAAAGAGCACCGACTATGGCGCACAGTTTGTGGGCTGCATCGCCAAATACTGCGCGACCAACAACCTGCCAGGCGACGTCTTGGCACCCGGGACGATAATCAAACCCAAGCCTGTCGAGTCCACCGAACCCAAAAGTATCCCGGCCGCACAAAACCGCGCCTACGAGCTATTCCGACAAGGCGAATCCCTCGCCGAGGTCGCCGCGCAACTCAACCGGGCACCCGCGACCGTCGGTCAGTATCTGCAAGGATACCTCGAGGCCGAACGGATCACCGATCCGACCCCGTGGGTCGCATCCAGTACCTTCGCCCGCATTCGCGACGCCGCCCACCAAGTCGGTGTCGAGCGCCTGAAACCGATCTTCGACCATCTCAGCGAAGAGGTGACCTACGAGGAAATCCGGATCGCAGTGGCGTGCTTGAGGAATCAGACGAGTGACGAGTGAAGCAACACGAAAACGTAGAATTCCGCATGTCTTCGCCCCGGAGGGGCCGACGTAGGTAGCCAGGGGCGGAAGCCCCTGGAAAATGCGACCGAATGACAACCCCGCCCCGGAGGGGCCGGCGAACGATAAACATTCGACTGCCGAATTGGGACTATTCGGTAAAGATCACACTCCGGAGACTCATAGTGTCAAGCTCCTATTGCAACCTGCGAGTTCATTTGGTTTGGAGCACCAAGGATCGCAAATCCCTCATTGACGCTTCGTGGGAAGCCAGATTATTCGAATACATCGCCGGAGTCCTCCGGAATCGCAAACATGTCCTATTGGCAGGCGGAGGTACGGGAGACCATATTCATTTGCTTGTTGGACAACATCCAACCGAATCCGTAGCCGACTTGGTCCGCGACCTGAAATCAAATTCATCCGCGTGGATTCATCGTGAACTCCCGGACCAAAAGGCTTTTGGTTGGCAGATTGGTTACGGAGCATTTTCGGTGAGCAAATCTAACGAGGCAACGGTTTTTAGGTACGTTCAAAACCAAAAGAAACATCATCGAACGCGTTCTTTTAAGGAAGAGTTTCTCGATTTGCTGATTCGTCATGAGATCGAATTTGATGAACGATATATTTGGGAATAGATGTGTGGTTCCGCAGGGAGTTGGCATTTGCCGGGGCCGAAGAGAATCCTCGTTCGCCGGCCCCTCCGGGGCGTGATGGTCACGTTAACGTGCCTTTCCAGGGGCTTCCGCCCCTGGCTACCTACGTCGGCCCCTCCGGGGCGAAGACCTTTGATTCGAGACTCGATACACTCGTACGAAACGGTCACACGCGTCGCGCTACCACCGCCCTTGCCTTCCCTGACACGCGCGCGAAAATCAATACCCCCGCTTCCTTTCCTGGTAGATCCAATTGCTTTCGTAACCGGTCGATCTCCACGGGAATATGCCGGCATTTGATTTCCAACTGACCAAACGGTGATGTTCGATAATAGGCTCGCACGTCCTTCGGATTGTTCGACAACTCCGCCTCCACCTCAAAGGCTCGGACGAACGCGGAATCCACGAGCGAATCCCCAGTGAGATACTCTTCCGCCGCATCCAAGCGGGCCAATCCTAACCGCTCGGCCAGCAAATCCACCAATCCGGCACGTACGATCGCGGGGTCGGGATCGAATAGATATCGTCCCAGCGGCAGGATATCGGCAACCGCTTCCATCGGCTCTCCTGCGAGCGTCTCGCCGGAGGGCAACGCTGTGGCGCGCCAGGGCTTTTCACCCGCCAGCCGGCCGAACCAGACGGTCGCTTCCTTGCATTCGCCGTGTACACTAATTAACTCGATTTCGGCGTCGTTGAACTTGCCCCCGAAATTCGCCGCTGGACTGAGCTTGATCGCTCCTCCGGCAAACTCGCGGATCCAGTTCTGCATCTGTTCGAGGCCCGGTACATAGTCTTCGATCCGCACGGCACGTGTGGCCTGGCTCGCCCGGCGATCGGGATCGACGTGCAGCCAGCCCGAACGGTCGGTCAGGTCTTCGGCTCGGGCCGTCACATACAGCGGTGATCGTTCTGGCGAGAGGATCGCGGCGTTCCATTTCGCTCGCAGGCTGCAGGCGGGGTCGGTATCCACGGTCACGACATCGCAACCACTTTTGGCCAATGCCGCGGCGTCGGACCCGATTCCAGTGCAGTAGTCCCAGACCTGACCTGAAAACCGAGCCGACTTGTGTGCCGCGACGAGCTCGCTGGTGCATTGTTCCAGGCCCACTCGATCCAGCCACAGTTGATCGCCCAGCGCAAACTTCGCGAGCGCCTTGTGGCGCAGTTCCTGCAAAGAAATAGCACCCCGCACCAGCGCTTCGGGAAACTCTTTTCGTAACCGAGCCTGTACCTGAAGTTCCGATCCCGAGGACTCCTGGAGCCGGGCAAAAATGGCGGGCGTGTCGCGCAAGGCGCACAACGTCTGCCATTCGTTCCAGTCAATGCCCGGGTTGGATACGGATCCCATTCAAGATGATTTTCGCGACGGAGTAGGTCAGGCTGTGCCTGACGCGATATTGATATCTGTAGCCGCGTTTCGCCAGAACGCGGGCGAGTAACTGGCAAGGCCCGCACTCTGGCGAGATGCGGGTACGACGAGTTGACCTACATACCGTGATGTTAGAGTCTTCTGCATCGAAGTGCGAATTGGCTCGACACCAAAATGCGGGGTTTACCGCACATTTGCGATCTTTTGCCCCGTTTTCGCATCAAAACATGTCGCCATCAACGATGCGTTGAACAGAGCGATACCGCTGCACCAGCCGGCAAAATCCTTAAAAATTGTCCAATCCCCGTCGGATGTGGAAAACAACCTCCAACACCCCAGATTGCGGGAGACAATCAGACGCGAAAATCGTTTTATTGGTTGTGGGCCACCGCGAAAATCTGCATCTGTGGTGCTCCCGTCGAAGTTCGCGCCGTTCGGCGCATCGTGGGTTAGATCTCAATTTCAGTCGGTAAAATCCAGTACGCCCCGCTCAGCTATTGACTCGGGAACCGCGACTATGTTGCTGCACATCGCTACGTACCATCACCAACCGCGCGCCCTAACCGGTTCGGACCTGTTCTGCTTCTCGATGACAGGTCTCATCGCTTATGCGTTGTCGCCACCGTGGTTGATCGCTCTATGTCGAGTTCTCGATGCTCCCCTGTGGTTCATGAACTCCATCGCCTTCTTATATTCGCCGTTGACCAGCGCACGTATGAATTCCGAGGCGATCGACACCTTCTACCACGGGTATCGAATTCTGCTAAACCCTTGGTTGTCTGGGGTTTAAGCATTCACCCGCCAGCTTCGGTCAGGCTTTCCAGTCGGCCGACAGTCGCATTGTCTCATGCAATTTAAATGGGACAAATGGGGACTGATAGGACCTATGGGACTGATGGATGTCGTGCGAACCGCATCCTGAATTGGTGTGTCCCAGCCTGCCCTTTACGAATTGGGCTCCCTCCCCCTACCATACCGGCCACATTTGCGCGAGTTGGCAGCTCATCCCATCAGGATCTGATCGCTTGCCGCAATCGTTTACCAAATATTCAGTTAGGCTGATATCAGCCCTCCGATATTGTTCCGCGGCCCCGGCTGAGCCCCCTCGTTGCGGGCCGTCTGTTGTCGCCCCCAGTGAAGTGTGAGACGCCAGTCATGTTCAATGTGTTGTGTCGGGATAGCTTGTCGATTGCCGGTATCAATTTGCTGCAGGCCACGCCTGGTCTGAATGTCATCGTCAACAACGAGAAAGCCGATAAGCTGGGCGCAGCGGGAATCCGCGAACTCCTCCGCGAAGCCGACGGGGTGATCATTCGCTCGGATACCAAGATGACGCCGGAGATCCTGAAAGATCAGCCGCGTCTGAAGATCATCGTCCGAGCAGGCGTGGGAGTCGACAACATCGACCTGGATGCCGCGACCCGGGCCGGTATCGTCGTCATGAACACCCCAGCTGGCAACACGACCAGCACCGCGGAACACGCCGTCACCATGATGATGGCCCTGTCCCGCTATATCGCTCCTGCGGATGCCAGCATGAAGGCCGGCAAGTGGGACAAGAAGAGTTTCACCGGAACACAGTTGGCTGGAAAAACCCTGGCCGTAGTGGGTCTCGGCCGCATTGGACAATCGGTCGCTCGCCGGGCCATTGGCTTGGAAATGAAGGTCGTGGGTTACGATCCGTTCCTCTCCATCGAGAAGGCTGCGGAGCAGGGAATTACGCTCTATCGCGATATCGACGAACTGCTACCGCTGTGCGATTACCTGACGGTACACACTCCCGGCGGTGCGGAAACCAAGAGCTTGATCAGCGCCGAGCGGATCGCCAAGATGCGCAAAGGCGTCCGACTGATTAACTGTGCTCGTGGCGGGATTATCGACGAAACGGCCCTCGCCGACGCGCTGGAATCTGGTCATGTCGCTGGAGCCGCGCTGGACGTGTTCGAAACCGAACCGCTGCCGGCCGATTCTCGATTGCTGAAGACCAAGAACCTGCTGACCACGCCGCACCTGGGTGCTTCGACCGAAGAAGCCCAGGAATCGGTCGCGATCGAAGCCGCGGAAATCATCTCGGGTTTCCTGATCCGCAACGAAGTCCGGCACGCCGTCAACATGGCGCCGATCACCAGTACGGAAATGGCCGACATGAAGGCCTATCTGGATCTGGGCCGGCGTTTGGGGCTGCTGCTCGCTCAACAAAACAAGTCGACCGGCGTCAAATCGGCGGTGGTCAACTATCGTGGTGAAGCGGCCTCGAAGAAGACGAAGCTCATCACCAACGCGTTTGCCTGTGGTCTGCTGGAATCGGCTCTCGACGAGAGCGTGAACATCGTCAACGCCGAGTTGCTGGCCCGCGAACGGGGCATCGAGATCACCGAAACCACATCCACCGAACCGTCCGATTTCCACACGATGGTGCAGGCAATTGTGCAGACCGACAGCGGCGAATTGACAGCCTCGGGGACGATTTTCGGCAAGCAATTCCTACGGTTGGTACGGCTCGGCAAATTTTCCATCGACGCCTACCTGGATGGCACGATGCTGATCTACCGGCACCGCGACGTCCCCGGTCTGATCGGCTACATCGGCCAGATCTGCGGGCGGCATCAAGTCAACATCGCCGCGATGGCCCTGGGGCGCTTGCAGGAACGGCAGGGGGGCGATTCGGTCGCTATTTTGAATCTCGACAGCGAACCTTCGAATGAAGTTCTGGAAGAGATCAAGAAACATCCCGAAGTGACGGGAGTTGAAGTCGTGAAGCTGCCGAAGGCTGGCGCACCGTTGCCGTGGTTGGTTTCGAAGTAGAGGACCCGTCCAACGGAAAATACTTTATGCAAATCCTCCCCGTACTCGACCTACTCAATGGTGTCGTCGTGCGGGGAGTCGCGGGGCGGCGTGAAACGTACCGGCCGATTGAAAGCCAGATTTGCTCGTCGTCCGAACCTCTCGCGATCGCACGGGCTTTTCGAGATCAGTTTGGTCTCGACCGGTTGTACGTGGCAGATCTCGATGCCATCCTCCACCACCGGCCGAACCTCGAGATTTACCGACAACTGTCGCAAGACGGGTTTTCGCTGCTCATTGACGCCGGAATCCGTGATCTGGCGACCGCGGCAACCGTCCTCAAGACGGGTGCCCATTCGATCATTGCGGGGCTTGAATCGATTCCCAATCCCGCCCTGCTGCAGGCACTCGTCGCGCAATGCGGTCCTAAAAAAATCCTCTTCAGCCTCGATCTGCAGAACGGTCGACCGCTGATTGGTGACGGTGCCTGGTCGGGAATGTCTCCTCTACAGTTCGCACAGACCGCAATTCAGCAGGGTATCAAGCGCCTTATCGTGCTGGACCTCGCACAGGTGGGCATCGCTGCGGGGATCTCGACGTTGGAACTGTGTGCGGCCATTCGCTCCCAGAATCCTGACTTGGAGTTGATCACCGGAGGCGGCGTTCGCAATCGGGATGATCTTCAATTGTTGAAGAATCTCAGAATCGATGGAGTGCTGATTGCCTCGGCTTTGCACGATGGGCGGATCGTGAGAAGCGATCTGGAAGTCGACTTTGGGCTGTGAATTCCCTGTGAAGAGCATCCTTTCTGTCCACGGACGCACCTCAAATCCGTCCCCTCCGCAGCCACCGGATCCCTTCTCACCAGCAGTTCCACTCGGTTTTCCAACCCATGTGGGCTAGAACAGTGTACATTTCGTCGGCGAGGTGTCGTGCTTGATTCCCCTCCCTTTGTCGATCAGAATATAAAAGATCGCCCACTTTACCTCGAGATGCTCATAATCGATGGAATTCGTCCCTTCGACGAGGCCAGACTTTCGGTCTGCGCAGGGGATCGAAACGAGTGAGCGATTACTGTCGGCCTGACTGGCCTGGTTAGTAAGAGGTAGGCCCCGTGCTGGGGGCCCGTGTTTTCAAGGAATTTCGAGCACTTATGATCAAGCTTCTGCCAGGACAAACTGTCGGTATCGACCTCGGAACGACCTACTCCACGATCTCGCAAATCAACGATAAGGGTGAGCCCGTTTCGCTCTTGAACACCGACGGCAAGAAAATCACGCCGTCCGTCGTCTTGCTGGGAGAAGATGGCCACGTGCTTGTCGGACCATCTTTTGAACGCATTTCGCTCGAACCGCCCGATCACGTGGTCGAAGCCGTCAAACGCCAGATGGGCAACAAAGAGTGGTTCAAGCTCTACCAGAACAAGAAGCTGACGCCGGAATTCATTTCGGCCCTGATCTTGAAGAAGCTCAAACAGGACGCCGAAAAGCAGATCGGCCCGATCGCCAATGCGGTCATCACCGTTCCTTACTATTTTAATGACGTGCGCCGCAAGGCGACTCAAGACGCCGGCCGCATCGCTGGCCTGAACGTCATCGACATCATCAACGAACCGACTGCCGCGACCCTGTGTTATGCCTGGCAGCGCGGTGAGTTGGGCCGGTCCGAAGGCCGCGACATCGAACGCACGATCATGGTCTATGACCTGGGTGGTGGTACGTTCGACGTGACAGTGGTCCGCTATACGCCGACCTCATTCCGCGTGCTGGCGACAGACGGCGACGTGATGCTGGGCGGTCTCGACTGGACGCGCCGCGTGGTCGATCACGTGTCGGAACAGTTCGCCCGCAAGTTCGGCGGTGCCGATCCCCGCACCGAACCGGAGTCCATGCTGACCCTGACGGACGAATGCGAAAAGGCGAAGCGGACGCTGTCGACGAAGGCCCAGGTGCCGATCGGAGTCTATTTCAAGGGAAAATCGCTGACGATCTCGATGACCCGCGGCGACTTCGAACGCATTACGTCAGACCTGATGCAGCGGACGAAGGACACCACCGAGCTCGTGATGCAACAGGCCCACGTCAAGCCGGGCCAGTTGGACGAAGTCGTGCTGGTGGGTGGTTCGACCTACATGCCGATCATCGAAACGATGCTCCGCGAAGTCTGCGAACGCACGCCGTCGCGCGAACTCAGCCCGGAAGAAGCGGTCGCCCAGGGTGCCGCGATTCACGCCGCCATTCTGGAAGCGCGGGCGACAGGTGGCGAAAGCCGCATGGCCAAGAGTGTCATCAACCGGTTGCGTTCGGTCAGTGCGATCGACGTCAATTCGCACTCGCTGGGCGTGGAGATCACCGATCCCAACGACCGCAAGAAGAAGATGAATCACATCATGATTCCGCGGAATACTGCCATTCCGTGCCTGGTGAACCAGCGGTTCTCGACCACTGTACCCAATCAGCAGCGGGTGCATGTGAAGCTATTGCAGGGGGAAACCCACGACGTCGACGGTTGCACGCTGATTGGTGATTTCCGGATCCTCAATCTGCCCCCCAACCTGCCGGCCGGTTCGCCGGTGGAGTTGACCTACAAATACGATGCGAATGGTCGTATCAATGCCACCGCACGCGATTTGATTGGAAACAACGAAGCCGCCACGCAGATTGTCCGCGACAGTGGTCTAACGGAAGGCAACGTGGAAGACGCCTTCGAGACCCTCACCAAGTCGTACACGGTGGAGTAACGGGCAAATCGCAAATCAAATGAACCTGACGAACTGGTGCCGTGAGGCCCCGGACAATCTGGTTCGATAAAAAGAATTTCATTAGCCACAGAAGGACACAGAAAAGCACAGAAGAAAAACAGGAAATGACTTTTCTGTGTTTTTCTGTGTCCTTCTGTGGCTAATTGCTCTGCCCCATTTCTGGTCGGTTGACTTTGCGCGAGCATGAATCGGCGCCAAAGTATCGTTACACTCACGGAAGGTGTGACTGTATGTGATTGTCCGTTCCAGACGTTCTGTGGTCTGGCCACGGAATCTGCAAAAATCCGTGCTGGAATCGAGGGAGTGTCCGCATGTCCGACGAGATTGACGTCTACAAGGATTGGCTCGGCATCCCTGAGGGCGATCGTCCGCCGGATCATTACCAGTTACTGCGGTTGGTCCAGTTCGAAGACGAAGCCGAGAAGATCCGCAACAATTACAAGAAGCTCAACGGTCACGTCCGCAAATACGCAGCCGGCAAGCATTCGGTCCGTTCACAGGAATTGCTGAACGAACTCGCCAAGGCCATGCTCTGCCTGACCGACGACGAACGCAAACGTGAATACGACATCAGCCTGGGCCGTGAAGTCGAGGCCGTCGAAGAGACCGGCCGCCGCCCGCTGGAAGTGATCCTCACCCAAAAGCAACTGATCAGCCAGTCGCAGGCCGAGGAAGCGCGCAACCATTCGCAGAAGACGGGTCTCGACATGCGCGACGTCGTCGTGCAGTTGAAGCTGGTCGATCAGACCATCGCCACCCAAGCCTATGCAGAAGAGCTGGGCCTGCCCTTCATCGATCTGACCGATCTGATTCCCGATGACAATATCCTCGATCAGGTACCGAAGAAACTGGTGAAACAGCATTCGATCCTGCCGTTGTTTGTTGATGATGATGTGCTGCTGATCGCCTGCACGCATCCTCCCGATGCCGACCTGGAGGAAGAGCTGCGGCTGCGACTGAACCACCCGGTCCGCGCGGTTCTGGCGACGCCGTTGAACATCAATCAAGGCATCGCCAAGTACTATGCGCCAGGTGCCCGTAATGAGACCGTCGAAGCTGTGACGAAAAGTGGCAAGACGACCAAGGGAACGAGTTCCTCATCGTCGTCTGCACCGGCCAAGAAAGAACCCAGGAAGGCCTTGACGCAACTGACTCCGGAAGAGCTGAAACAGCGTCAAACCATGGGGATTCTCGCCTTTTGCTGGACGGTAATTCCCTCCGGGCTGTTGGATACTTATGTCGTTCCCCCTGGCTTCAAGTTGCTGGGAATGTTCTGTCTGACATTGGTCGTCACGCCGATTGCCGGCTATCTGCTCTGGGTGAAATGTTTCAAACGGTAATCCGCTTTCGGCGTGACAAAGGTGGACGATGCGCCGGGGCCGTTATTCGCGAGACGCTCAGGGATGCGGGTTCGTCATCGCGGTCCTCGGCACGATCGTCGTGGGTGGCTGTTATTTGGCGTACAAGGCGTGTTGCGTCATTGGCGTCATTCTGCGAGTGCTCGGTGTCCAGCTCTACTCGATGGGCATGCTGTACTGGGGCATGCTGATCGGACTTCGCGGAGACCGCGCCGTGCAGGCCGCAACGTCACCTGACCCGGCCGGTGTCGCCGCTGGCCTGGCTCTGCGAAGGTTTTTTTCTGCCGTAGGTGCGAGAATCTCCGCAGTGGGTTGGGTCGTGCTGTCCGCCATCATCAACGCCGGGCAACGCATCGATCGAGTCATCCGTTCGATGGCCGGCAAGGACATCTTCATGGTGTGGTTCGTGAGGAGCCTGCTCGCGCTGATCGTCCTGTTCATTCAAGGGGTCGTCTTCTATCGTATCGATCGGTGGATCTTCTCGATGAACTAGGCAACCGCAATTCAGCTGCCGTCAGATTCTCGATACAGTCCCCGATGCCGGCTGTGGATAAGTCGTCAACAACCTGTTGGCAAATGTTTCCAGGCTGATCACACCAAAACCACGCCATTTGGCCGTGATCGTAACTCGGCCAGTTATCACCGATAGATATCGGTTTGATAACTCCCATAAAACAGGTTTTGCACACCCAAAAGGTCAAACATAAACTCCATAACTCATGTAATTACAAATACTTACAGCCATGCTCAGAATGCCAGACAACACTTTATCCGCCCGGTATTAATACGACTTCTAATTTTAAAATCTTAATTAGAAAGAAGACGAAGACGGCTCTGATGTGTGGGAAACTCGACGGACAGATTGCAACGTCGATCAGCAAACTTTGCGTCCGGAAACCGACTCCTTGCCGAAGACATTTCGAACCATCGATTCTCACTGAACACTGCCTGGGAAAATCTGCCTGAGTCCCGTGCGTTTGAAGCGGAAATTTGCTAGAATTGGGCCTGTGAAAGACGAGTTCCCAAGCGGTTCGTGTCTGTACAGTATCGGGACGTTGGAAAGGCGGCGGAATCAAGATGAAGTTGGAGTGCAGTCGCAGTATATTGGCCACCGCGTTCGGGGCCGTAGGAGCCGTGATTCCGACGCGAACCCCAAAACCCATCCTGCAGAACGTCAAATTGCAGGTGGCCGGGGGCAAGGTAACGCTCATCGGGACCGACTCCGAGATCGCCATTCGGTACGATGTGCCTGAAGCCATCTGCCAGGGATCAGGGGAAGCTCTGCTGCCCAATCGGCGAGTTTCCGACATTCTGCGTGAGTTGCGTGACGACCGGGTCACCCTGCACATCGAAGCGGATGCCGTTCGCGTCTGTGGTGAGCGCAGTGAGTTCCGCCTGCCGGTTTCGGATCCCGCCGAGTATCCTCCCGTCGCCGCATTTGACGACCAGGATTACTTCACGATCCCCGGCAAGACCCTGCGAGACATGATCCGCCGGACGATCTTCGCGACCGATCCCGAAAGTTCACGCTATGCCCTCGGTGGCATTCTGTTTGAATTCGGTGCCGACAAGCTGAGCCTGGTCGCGACGGACAGTCGCCGGCTGGCGCTGATGCATGCTCCGATGGCCAAGCAGGGCAATGCCGTCGTGCCCTCTGCTCCGCCTGTCATTCCCTCGAAGACGATGTCGTTGCTCGAGCGAACGATTCCCGACAACGATGACCCGGTCCACATCGCCATTCATCATCCGAACGATGTGTTGTTCAAGACGTCCAATGCGACGATCTTCAGCCGCCTGGTCGAAGGTCGCTTCCCGCGCTATCAGGACGTGATCCCCAAGAGCCATGACGTCGCGATTGAGTTGCTCGCCGGTCAGTTCCATTCGGTCGTGCGACAGGCCCAGATCGTGACGAACGAAGAAAGCCGCGGCGTCGACTTCAAGTTCTCGGATGGAGTGCTGTTGCTCAGCAGCCAGGCCGCGGACATCGGGACCTCGAAGATCGAGATGCCGATCAGTTATTCCGGATCGGAATTGCTGATTCGATTTGATCCGCGATTCATTTCGGACTTCTTGAAAGTGCTGCCACCAGAAATGCAGGTCAGCTTGAAGTTGTCGACGGAAGAAGATCCCGGCGTGCTGATGACGGATGACGGATACACCTATGTGATCATGCCGCTGTCCCGAGATGGCTGATGTATATTGACACCGCATTTGTGCTGTTGAATCGGTGTGAGAGTAAGAGCGTGTGAGAGTTACGGGGTAGGACTTGGATTTGATCTTCCTTGGAACATTCTTAACCCTCTATCACTCTCACCATATCAGCGGGACTAAACTATTTCGCATTTAAGTGATCCGACAACATGACGCATGATCCCGGTCCGCTGCATGTCTCGAAAGCGCTCTCCGAGTTGATTGCGTTGCGAGGCTTTGCTCGGGTCCAGGGGGATGCTCAATTACAAGCCGATTGGGATCAGGCAGCGGGGGCGGAAGTCGCTCCTCACACGCGAGTGGCGGGGATCTCTCGCGGGACGTTGCAGGTGATGGTGGCCAATCCCGCCTTGCTGGCTGAATTGAATGGATTTCATAAGGCAGCCATCTTGCTCGCACTGCAGCAAACTCGACCTGAATACAAAGTGAAACATCTGAAGTTCAAGCTCCAGACGAATCTGAAAAAACGTGAATTGAAGTGAGCGGCACGACGCTAGCCGCCGGTTCTTCCGTGGCAAATTGAACGAAGACATCGGTGGCTAGCGCCATTCCGCTCATCAGAGCGACGAATATCACTGCTCGAAGGGATTGAGCAATCTCGAAGAATTTTTGGAAGGAAAAGGAAGAAACCTTGACTGAAGAAATGCCGCAACCCACTGGTGATGACGAAGCCCTGGATAACCTGCCAGTAAACCCGGTTGCCGCCGCTGCCTCTTCGGAATATGACGCGAGCCAGATCCGTGCCTTGAAGGGCATCGAAGGTATTCGCACGCGTCCCGCCATGTACATCGGCGATACGACTCCCCGCGGGTTGCATCACCTGGTTTACGAAGTCGTGGACAATTCCGTCGACGAAGCGGTCAATGGATTCGCCACCAGTATTTTCGTTCGCTTGCATGCCGATGGCAGCGTCTCGTGTTCCGACGATGGCCGCGGTATTCCGGTCGGCGTGATGGCTGACGACCAGGAGGGGCGTTCGGCATTGGAAGTTGTCCTCACCGAGATCCACGCCGGTGGTAAATTTGATCGCGATAGCGGCTATAAGACCGGAACCGGCGGTCTGCACGGGGTCGGTATCACGGCCGTAAATGCGTTGTCTGAATGGCTAGAAGCGGAAGTCCGTCGTGAAGGTCAGCTCTGGACGATGGAGTTTGCCCGCGGAGTTATGACGGAAGGACTCAAGAAGGTTGGCAAGTCGGAACGGACCGGCACGAAAATCACCTTCCTCGCCGATGCGACCATCTTCCCGGACATCAAATTCCAATACGAAACGCTGCAGAAGCGATTGCAAGAACTGGCGTTTCTGAACAAGGGATTGAAGATCCACATTGAAGATGAACGGACTGGTCAAAAGGACGAATATTGCTATCAGAACGGCCTGATCGATTTCGTCACGTACCTGAATCGCACCGAGACCGCACTGTTTCCGCAAGTGGTTTCCATGAGCGGTATCAAGGACAAAGTCGAGGTCAATGCGGCTCTGCAATATAACGCGGACTACAACGAGACCATTCGGACTTACGCCAATAACATTAATACGGCTGAAGGGGGAACCCATCTCTCGGGATTTCGTTCCGCGATTACGCGCTGCATTAATACGTACGGCAAAAACTCGGGGCTGTATAAGGAACTCACGCCGACCGGCGAAGACTATCGCGAAGGTCTGACCGCGGTGATTTCGGTGCGTGTTCCGGATCCGCAGTTCGAAGGTCAAACGAAGACGAAGCTGGGCAATAGTGATGTTGAAGGCATCGTCAATTCGATCGTTCACGAAACGCTAACAAAATTCTTCGAAGAGAATCCGAGCATTGCGAAGCGGATCTGCGAGAAGGGTCTCAACGCCGCCGAAGCTCGGGAAGCGGCGAAGAAGTCGCGCGAGGCTGTGCGTCGCAAAGGTGCGTTGTCATCCGGTGGATTGCCGGAAAAGCTCCGCGATTGCCGGACCCGCGAACTCGCAATCAGCGAACTCTACCTGGTAGAAGGTGACTCGGCCGGTGGTTCGGCCGACACAGGGCGCGATTCCAATACGCAAGCGATTCTGCCTCTCCGCGGTAAGATCCTGAACGTCGAGAAAGCTCAGTTGGTCAAGATTCTGGATAACCAGGAAATTGCCAACATCTTCAAAGCGATCGGGATTCCGCCCGGTGCTGAGCTCGAAGACATCACCAAGCGACGTTACGGCAAGATCATTCTAATGACCGACGCCGACGTCGACGGTAGCCACATCCGCACCCTGCTGCTGACGTTCTTATTCCGGCACCTCCGCGAACTGATCGTTCAAGGTTGTGTGTATATCGCCCAGCCGCCGCTGTACCGCGTCATGCAGAAGAAGAATAAGCGGTATGTGCATACGCACGAACAGATGAATCAGGAACTAGTGGAACTGGGTCTGATTGAGACAGAACTGCACCTCGAAGATGGCACGGTCTTTAAGGACGACAATCTGCGCAAGCTTGTCACACTGATGACCGAACTCGTCGAGCCGCTGGAAATGCTCGAACGCCGCGGCATCGATCTGCGATTCATGGCCCATCGCTATGTCAGCCCAAATGGATTGCTGCCCCGCTATCGAGTCTTCTATGGCCGGCAACAATTGTGGTTTGCGGGAAAAGAAGAGCTCGACAAGTTCCTGGCGGAAACGTCGACCACGTTGGGCCAGGAACTGAGCATCACGGAAGATCATGCCGGCGATGGTGCCACCGGTGCCGTGCCCGAGAACTCGGTGCAGGTCATCGACATCCACGAAATGCGGATGATCAACCGCGTCCTTGAGCAACTCGTCGGTTATGGCGTTCATCTCAAGGATCTGACTCCCGCCGGACAGAAGAACGGGATGCAGGTTTACCCGTTCAAGCTGGTCAGCGACGGCGATGTCGTGCCGCTGACGGGACTGGGCCATCTATTGACGAATTTGCGTAAGCTCGGCGAACGTGGCCTGAGGCTCACGCGGTTTAAAGGGCTGGGCGAAATGGATTCCGAAGAGCTGTGGGAAACGGCGATGGATCCTCAAAAGCGAACGTTGTTGCAAGTCACCATGGTCGATGCCGTCGGAGCCGACGAAATCTTCCGCGTGCTGATGGGCGACCACGTCGAACCACGCCGTGAATTCATCGAGAAGCACGCCCTCGATGTGAAGGATCTGGACGTTTAGCGTCGTTTATGAATCATTAGGACGGAGTTTTTTGGCCACAGAAGAACACAGAAGAAACACGGAATAGATCATCGTCGATGTGAGTCGATTATGTACTTATTAATTGCTCTGGCATTGTCACCAGACGTCGCGACAGGCTGACCCATTCTGTGTTTCTTCTGTGTTAATCTGTGGCTAAAAACTCCTAATAAGAATTTCATTACAAGAGCAGTACATCAAGTCATCGCCGCTCGGCAGAAGGGGAGTGTCTCGTGGGAAAGCCCGTTAATGTTGCTATGGTGGGTCTCGGATTCGGGGCCGAGTTTATTCCGATTTACCAGGCCCACCCGGACGCCAACGTCTATGCCATCTGCCAGCGGAATACCGAAAAGATGAACAAAGTGGGCGACCACTTTGGCATCGAAAAACGCTATACGCAGTTCTCGGAAGTGTTGAAAGATCCGCAAGTTGATTTCGTGCATATCAACAGCCCGATCCCCGACCATGCCTGGATGTCGATGGAAGCGCTGAAGGCCGGCAAGCACGTCATGTGTACCGTCCCGATGGCCACGACCGTGGAGGAATGCCGCCAGATCTGCGAGCTCGTTAAGCAGACCGGCTTGAAGTACATGATGGCTGAAACGGTCGTCTATTCCCGCGAATTCCTGTTCATCAAGGAATTGTACGAGAAGGGTGAACTCGGCAAGATCCAGCATCTGGCCGCATCGCATCCGCAGGACATGGACGGCTGGCCTGACTATTGGGAACGCATGATTCCCATGCACTATGCGACGCACGTTGTTAGTCCAGTTCTAGGACTTCTCAATGGGCGTGCGGAATACGTGAGCTGCTTTGGCTCAGGAACGGTCCGCGAAGACATCCAGAAGAAGTCAGGCAACAAGTTCGCCGTCGAAAGCTGTCATATCAAGATCAAGGACTCGGACGTCTCGGCGCACATCTGGCGTTTCCTGTACGACACGGCTCGGCAATACCGCGAGAGCTTTGACGTTTACGGTACCAAGAAAAGTTTCGAGTGGACTCTGGTCGAAGGCGAACCGCACGTGCTCCATACGGCGAAAAAACCTGAGCACGAGATTCCCTCCAAGGTGGAAGTCCCGGACTACGCTCATCTCTTGCCCGAGCCCATTCGCAAATTCACCCGTTCGATCCAGGACGCGAATCATCTGTCGTTCGTGCAGGGTGGCGGACACGGCGGATCACATCCCCACTTAGTGAACGAATTTGTGAGCGCCCTGACGAACAATCGCGACCCATGGCCGAATGCCGTGCAGTCCGCCAACTGGACCTGCGTGGGAATTCTGGCCCACGAATCGGCGTTGAAAGGCGGAGAAATCGTCCGCTTGCCAGAGTTTACACTGGCATAAATCACGACCCCGGCGTTTTCAAAGCAAGGATTCTGGAACACTAATCTTCGCTAATCTCCACTGATAAAGAACTGTTTCGTTGAGTTCTCGGTGGTATTCCAGTCTTTGATTAGTGTTTATTAGTGTGGATCAGTGTTCGCAAAAAACTCTTCTCCGTCCTTCTATCAGGGGTCGGGGCCACGATTTTTGGAAATTGGCTGATTGAGTCAACCGCGCGTTCGTACGCCGTTGACAGCCAATTTCGAAAAATCGTAGACCCGACCCCACGTCATTCAGCACTACTTCGTCACGGCAACCACTTCTAGCTCTTTCACCTTATCGGCGGCCGATCCGCCCACGACGATTACGTCCTGGTGGAGACCCGCCAACAGGCGATGGAAGAATCGGGGGTGCTTGAGAGCTCCTAATGTCTCCCACTTGTCGGCGCCCGACTGCAAGCTCAGCAACTGACCGTTACGTGTGCTGACACACAGCTTGTTCTCCACGGCAAAGGCCGAGGCTCCGAATCCTTCGCTGTCGTTGCCGGGGAGATCCGGACCTGCTGACCAGACGCGAGTCGCTGGATCATAGACGGCGACTTCGGTCGTCATCCCGTTATCACTCTCCATACCTCCGATCACGTACAGCTTGCCAGCAAGACCCGCCGCGGCCACTGCGCGGCGTTGAAACGGTGGCGTCGCCAACGGCTGCCAGGCAGGATTCTCTGCGGAAAGATCGAGTGACCAGGCCGTGTCGTGCCAACTGGGTTTGCCGTCAGAACCCCGGAGTTGCCAGCCACCTGCTACGTAGATCGTGTTGCCAATCACCGCGGCATCGTGCGACGAGCGTGGAGCGGGCAACGGCGGCAAACTCGACCATTGATTGCTGGTCGGATTGTAGGCCGAGACTTCAGAGACCGACCACAGGTTCTGCTTTTCACCGGCGGCGTTGTGCGCTGAGAATCCACCAATGCGGACCAGACGATCGCCACACGTGACCATCGCCACTCCCTGCAACCGCGGGCCCGAGGCCAGGTCTTCCCACACGGTGGGTGCGTTGAGGTTCACGCGTCGCAGACGAGGCGACTGGGTCTCCATCGAATACTGATGCGGCTTGGCCAGATGACCGCCGTAAACATACAACCACTCACCGTGGACTGCAGCACCGAAGCTGGTGAGTCCCTCGGGGAGCAACGGCAATTCGGGGGTGGCAGGCGCGGCCACGCTGGCGGTGGTCTTGTCGGCACCGGCCCAGGGCAAGGTCACCGTGCAATAGTGGCGGATTTCCGTGTAGTCCTTGTCTTCCAACTTGCCCGCCCTGGCCTCAATGTGACGCGCCCGAATTTCGAGCAGCCCTGCGTCGGCCAGATCGACCGACACCACTCCCTGAGCGTCGGTCTTCAGCTTGTCCCCCTTCAACCCGGGGCCTTTGACGACGACTTCAGAATCGGCGACCGGTTTCCCATCCCAGGTGACGTTCAGAGTCAGCTTCTTGCCCGTGAGGACCGGAACGATATCCAATCGCAATTGCTTCGACGCCCCGAGCTTCGCGGCATCGGTGATATTGCCGGGATAAAGCTTGGCGTAGTACTGCAACAGGAATTTGACATCGCCGCGGCCCGTGACACCGAAGTTCTTCTCGGTGATGATGATGCCGGGATGCTCGGGGTCGAGCTTAGTGGGGAGGGCAATCTCAAATGCTTCCGGAGTTTGCTTGACCTCGAGGGCCTGGACGTCGCCGGCGGACGGACGATGCCAGACCTGCAGGCCTTCGAGTCGCTTCAATA
The DNA here is from genome assembly GCA_021732415.1 of Planctomycetaceae bacterium. Lineage (GTDB taxonomy): Bacteria > Planctomycetota > Planctomycetia > Planctomycetales > Planctomycetaceae > JAKFVC01. The sequence continues at coordinate 33,939 of JAKFVC010000064.1, read as the reverse complement.
ACTCGGGTTCGGGGTCATCAGCCGCTTCACTGAAATGGGCTTGAACGACCGGAGCGCCAGACTCCGTTTTCGTTTGCCAGATCCACAGGAAGTGAGCTTGAGCAGGCGTGGCTGCCAACCAGATCAGGCTGGCGAGCAACATGGCGACAAGGGGACGAAACAACATGGGCAGCAGTCTCCTGAATGGGGATTTGTTAGGCGGTCAGGTTCAGTCAGCGTGAATCCACGTGGTGGCGTTTTTGGGAATGCTGCGGTCTCCTGCAGAAGTGGAGACCAGCCGGCGCAGACAGATTCAGGGTGCCAGGATGACCTGAATCACGCACAAGGGGGCTCGCTCTATACCGAGACCATTTGGAAGCGCACGTCGGGTTGATCCGAGATTCATCGCACTCCAAATGCGGACAATAAGCTGGCTGCCGAGCATTCGAGTTGAAACTGAGACTCAGTCTCATTACAGTACGAGCATAGATGGCCGACGGCAGGATGTCAATCGCCACCGACTCAAAATGACCGAATCCACAGTACCCGACGACTTCGCACGCGGAGAGACGTTCTCATGACACCGTCCGAAACCCCTCAAACTCCGGATAAAAGCACAGAAAATCCACAATCGGCGGGAGGCACCAGTGTCCCCGTTCCAGCGGCCCCGATCACCGGAAGTGGCATCAAACAACCGCGACAAGTCCGATCAGAAACGCTGCTCCACGGTGATCGAGAGCTCCAGATCATTCATGGCGATGAGATTTATCGCCTCTCGGTGACCCGGCAAGGGAAGTTGATTCTTCACAAATAGCGCTTTGTGGGCCACGCGGCGGCGAATCCATTTTGCAACATTACCTCAAATCCTTTCGGAGTTTTGCGTATTCTGGGAGAGTTGCTTCCCTCCCGACGCGAATCGACATTGACCGCGCTTCGACCCCAGATAGCATCAGGAGATGCGACGTTTTGAGGTTGGTTTTTCAGCCTGGCCGCCGCATCGTTTCCGACGTCGATCAGGGATTCTAAGGAGAGAACCACGTCTGACTTCACGCTCGGGATGGGTAATTGTCTTGAGCCGGAGCAGTTGGAATGCGTGGATTTAGTTGGAAACAGTGGCTGACGAACTTGCGCGGCCGCCGTTCCTGCCGTCGAATCTCCCCCCTGCCCGTCTCCTGCGCGCCGGAACGCTGCGAACCGCGAATGTTGCTCTCGATTCATCCCGTCGATGATATCAACGTCATCAGCCGCGATTCCGATCCCCAAGATTTTCTGCAAATTGGCAGTCTCACGTACTTTACGGCCGATGACGGCGTTCATGGTCGCGAGTTGTGGAAGACCGATGGTACGACGGCCGGAACGGTCCAGGTCAAGGACATTCATCCGACCGGCGGCATCTATGCGGGCTCCTATCCCAGTCAGTTAACCAACGTCGGGGGGATCCTGTTTTTCACGGCTGACGACGGGATCAATGGGACCGAACTTTGGAAGTCAGACGGGACCGAAGGTGGAACGCAGCTCGTCTCTGATTTGCAGGGAGGAGACGCCTATTCCAGCAGCGCTCCAAGTGGACTTGTCAACTTCAATGGGAAATTGTACTTCACGGCGGACGATGGGTCTCACGGCCGCGAACTCTGGAAGAGTGACGGCACGGCTGGCGGCACCACGCGGATCACCGATTTGAATCCCGCGGGAGATTCCATCGATGCGAACACTCAACTTGTCAGCTTCAACGGCAGTCTGATCTTCGCCGCCCGCCAAAGTGCCGCCGCCGGTACCCAGTTGTGGACCAGCAACGGCACAACCGTCGGGACAACGCTGTTGAAGGCAGTGCAGCCGGGTGCCGATGCGATCACCCACTTTGACGCCGATCATCTCGCGGCGACTGCGACCACGTTGTATTTCGTTGCCGACAATGGGGCGGCCGGTGATGAGCTCTGGAAGACCGATGGTACGGCTGCCGGCACTGCGCTGGTCAAGGATATCATCGTGGGCGGGACCAGTTCCGATCCCCATTCGTTGACTGCCGTCGGCAGCACGCTGTTCTTCGTGGCGACCACGAATGCCGCAGGACAAGAATTGTGGAAGAGCGACGGGAGTGTCGGCGGAACAATGCTGGTTTCCGATGTGCAATCGGGGGCCACGGGATCGTCGCAGACGAATTTGGTGGCCTTTCAAGGCCAGCTCTTTTTTGTGGCGGACGACGGAGTGAATGGCGCCGAGCTGTGGACGAGTAATGGCACCACGGTCGGCACGGCGATGCTCAAGAACATCTTTCCCAACGCCACCGGCAGTACTCCCGACGGACTGCGGGTGGTCGGCAGTACGCTTTACTTCACGGCCGATGATGGGGCGAATGGACGCGAACTGTGGAAGTCAGATGGGACCGTCGGTGGGACGCAGTTGGTTCGCGATATCCGGCCCGGAGTCCAAGGCAGTTCCAGCGACGTCCATTCTGCCGTTTTCGGGGCATTCAATAGTATTGTCCTGTTCTCATCAGATGACGGTACACATGGGCTGGATCTGTGGAGCAGCGATGGCACGGTCAGTGGCACGCAGCTCGTCAAGGATGTGAATCCGGTGACTGTCGGTTCGTATCCGTCCGCCATCACGAGTGCTCCGGGGGGCATTGTCTTCGCGGCGAATGACGGCAGTCATGGCAATGAGATCTGGTTCAGCACGGGCATTGCGAGTAGTTCGCTGCTGCTTGTCGATGCGAACACAGGAACCCTGGGCTCGGCTCCAGCCGATTTTGTGCGCATCAATGACACGATTTATTTCACCGCCAATAGTGGGTCACTGGGCCGCGAACTGTGGATGACCGATGGCACTGCAGTCGGTACCGTGATTGTTAAAGATGTCAATCCGGGAGTCTTAAGTTCCGACCCTCTGGATTTAGTGAACTTTAATGGGGCGCTGTACTTTATCGCCACCGACGATGCCTCCGGCCGCGAACTGTGGACGAGCGATGGCACGCTGGACGGTACTGTGCGGGTGGCGGATATCGTTGACGGGGGCGGAAGTTCCTCACCGGCAGACCTGGTCGCTGTCGGAACAACACTCTATTTCCGAGCCAACGGCGATCAGCTTTGGAAGTCGGACGGCACAGCCAACGGGACGCTGCTGGTGGCCGATGTGAACCCCTCGGGGGATGCTCAACTGGCCCAACTGACTGATGTCAACGGCACCCTGTATTTTGTCGCGACAGATGGGTCTCACGGTGTTGAGTTATGGATCAGCAGCGGGGCCGCGGGAAATACCCAGCAGGTCCTCGACATTCAGGCCGGCGCCGTGGGTTCGGCTCCGCGTGAATTGACCGCTTCGAATGGGAAACTCTACTTCGTGGCCGATGACGGGTCGCATGGGGCGGAATTGTGGGTCAGTAACGGGTTGTCGGCCGGAACCGTGCTAGTCAAGGATGTCATCGCTGGCTCGGCATCATCATCGCCGGCACATCTGACCGATGTGAATGGGCTGCTTTATTTTGTCGCCAACGATAGTGTACACGGTGTCGAATTGTGGAAGTCGAGTGGCACCGCGGGAACGACGCAATTGGTTGACGATGTGCAGCCCGGTGACGGCAGCAGTTTTCCTACCAAGTTGGCGAATGTGAATGGTGTCCTCTACTTCGCCGCCAATGATGGAACTCATGGCGATGAACCCTGGATGTCCACCGGAACTGCGGCGGGCACGCAACTGGTCGCGGATCTCAATCCGGGAGCCGCCGGCTCGATTCCGGGTGGCTTTACGAGCTTTGGGACATCACTGGTCTTCGCGGCGGATGACGGCGTACACGGCGTCGAGTTGATGTCTGATGTGGCTGGTACGGGGCCGAACCATGCTCCGAGTTTTTCTAACGCTCAGCTTTCAGTGGGTGCGAACGCAGCCAATGGGACGGTGGTTGGTACGTTGAGTGCAACGGATTCCGATTTCGGACAGACGTTGACCTATCAAATTCAAAGCGGGAGCACGTCGGGTGCGTTTTCTGTGAACGCGTCCTCGGGGCAGCTCGTCGTGGCGAATGCTGCGGCTTTGGATCCCAACATTAATCCGACATTTTCGCTCGTGGTGCGAGTGACCGATAGTGGCAGTGCGCCGCTGTTTACGGACGCGACAATCACAATCACCGTCAATCCAGCGCCGCCCAATCAGGCCCCCACGATTTCGAACCAGGGTTTCAGCCTGGTCGAGAACTCTGCGAACAATTCCGTCGTGGGGACGGTCATCGCGTCCGATCCCGATGCCGGGCAGACCTTGACGTATGAAATACAGAGCGGAAACACGTCTAACGCTTTCTCATTGAATTCGACGACAGGCCAGCTGGTCGTGTCCAATTCGGCGGCTCTCGATCATGACGTGAATCCACAGTTTTCGGTGGTAGTTCGCGTGACTGACAATGGCAGTCCGTCTCAATTCACTGAAGCGACGATCACGATTACTGTCACCGCGGCCCCCACGAATCAGGCGCCGACGATCTCCAACCAGAGCTTCAATCTGGCCGAGAATTCTGGCGATGGATCAGTGGTGGGGACGGTTGTGGCCTTCGATCCCGATGCTGGTCAGTCCTTGACGTATGCCATTACTGGGGGCACTGTGTCAGGGGCCTTCAGCATCAATTCGTCGAACGGGCAGATCACCGTTACGAATTCTAGCGTGCTGAACTTTGAGACCACGCCGTCTTTCAATCTGACGGTACAAGTTACAGATAATGGCAGCCCGGTGGCGTCGAAATCGGCCACGGTGATGATCAATCTGACGAACGTTGACGAGCCGTTAGCAATTACCTTGCCGGCCGGGGCAGCCACTTACACTCGACGTGCGGCCCCTGTGCTGCCGGGTGCCGGAGCCACAGTCAGTGATCCCGATACCCCGAGCCTTAATTTTGCGGGAGGTTCGGTCACGGCCTCGATTTCCCAGGGCGGCATTAAGACCGACCTCCTGAAAGTTGCAGCGGGAGGTGGTATCACGTTGAAGGGCAAAAATGTGCTCTACAACGGGACAATCATCGGCAAGTCAGCCGGCGGGACGAAAGGTTCTACGTTGACGATTACCTTGAATGCCAGCGCGACGACCGCAGCCGTGCAGCAGTTGGTACGTCAGATTGGGTATTCCAATAAGAGCAAGAAGACGCCCGCCGGGACACGGTCGATTCAGTTCAGGGCGACTGATTCAGCACACCACACAACCGCGCCGGCGACGAAGATGGTGACGTTGGTGTAAGGCCACAATGTTCATGTCCCTTGTGTCCTTTAAGTCCTTTCCGTCCCTTGAATTCTTGAAGGGACAAAAAGGACGGAAACGACAGAAGGGACTTAAGGGACGGCATCCATCGCCTTGCTGAGTTTTACCGGTTTCTTGTCCGGTTCAACGATCCAGACATCACGCCCGGGATAAAGTTCCAACAATTCCGGCATGCGCGAGGCATCCAATTGCCGAGCCCACACCACATATGCCTGGGGGATGTTGGCCTGGTTGTAAACCCATTCCTCGTGCATGGAATGTCCAGGGCCGTATTTCACGATCACCAGACTAGGCCGCGGGTGGCTCTGGAGTTCTTGCTGGATGCGGTGGCGCTCGATGCTCCAGGGACGGACGTTGGGGCGGTTACTTCCGGTGATCAGAGGTAGTGTGAAGAACAGCACGCTGCTCCAGATCAACCAGCTCACTAGTAGAGTCCCGACGCGCCATTTGGCGATCCGCCAGACCCGCAAGTCACGCAGACCCTGCATGATCAACAGCAGCAACAAGGGCTGAATGGGTGCCGCGTAATGCGGTAGCCCGGCCGAGCGTTGCAGGAGAATGGCAACACCTACCAGCGTGACCGAGATCATCGACCACGCGAGCGGCTGCGCGGATTGAAGCGGCACGGCTCGTCTGATGGCAGACATGCAGCCCAGCCAGAGTGGCAGCGTTCCCAATAATCCAACATGAAACCACCACTGTCGACCGATCTTCCAGAGGCCGTACAGCACGGGTTTCGTCTCGGCAATGCGCTTCTGGCCGGCTGAGGATTCATATTCGAGCGAGGGAATTGTGCGTTCCCGCGTGCCGAGGGGCGTCCAGGAGAACAGCGTGCTGAGTGTGCTGACCCGGCGCGTGTAGGTTTCCTCGTACAGTCGATAGGGCCATTTCCAGGGGCTGCCGGTCACTTGCTGGTGGTACCACCCAAGCCCTGCTCCGCCGCAGACGAGGACACACGCCAGCGGCACCGCGACGCGGATCAGCCAGCGAGTCCGATCGGTCGCATCGGCAGTAATTGCTCTCCAACTGAGAATCGCTAACGGGACGAAGCTGGCGATCAAGCCTTCATAGGGACGAGTGATCGCCCAGATGATGAGGCCCAATCCCAGGCAGATCGTAGAGGCCACGTCAGGTCGCCGCAGCAATCTGGCCAACGCTCCATACACGAGAACGCCTCCCAGCAAGGCGGGAGCACCCCCGAAATAGGTCTGGCCCCACAGCTTGGTGACCGGCCAATTGCAGATCAGCAGGATTGCCCCCAGCAGCGCCCAGCGACTGGCAAACCAGCCGCGCAGCATCCAGAACAGACCACTTGTCGCGGCTGCCAGGCACAGCCAGACGCCCACAATCGGCTGCCCCGTCAACACCTGGCCGGATGCGAGAACCAATCCGTTCCCGGGCGGGTACTTTGACTGATACGAAGGTTGGACCAGCACGTGATACGTTTCGAAGAACTCCCAGGCGGGAGGCGTGGGATTGGTGGCTCGTCCAGACGCGAAGGTATCGGCGGCGAGCAAGTAGCTGAATTCATCATGGAGCGCCGGCACGGGCCAGCCGTAACGTGCCGCGACCCCGGCCTGGATCGCGAACATCAACAGGCCCACGACCACCACCGGCAGCCAGGGCCGTTCGGAAAACCGTCGACACCAGCGCGAGACTCGGCTTCCAGTTCGACTGCACGCCAGCGCGAGGATCAGCCCGCCGCACACGGCCCAGGCAAATTCTCGAGCAGCGAAATCGATCTGGAGGATGGAGAGCACAGGGGGCAATTTTCTACAGGCTGGGCACTTGATCAATGGATTCTGCGACCGTCACTCATCAACATCACAACGCAAAACGGAATGTCCAACAACTCGAATTCGGAGATTCTGCAAGATTGGAATCGATCGTTGCGACGAATCTCGCCGGTCGTGATGGCAATGACCGATTTCAGTGAATTGATGCCGAATCACGACATCCCGTCAACTGCGGATTGCGTTGCATGTGCCGCACGAACTGGTTGGCAATTCCAGAAACGCGCTATGCGCTGACTCGGACAGGCCGATATTCTAAGAGGGGTGTCGCATCGTGGGACGGGTCTCCAGGCTCGTCCGTCCATTTGGGACACGGACGCTAGCAGCGTCCGCCACGGGGCCGACGCTGGCTGCGTCGGCGAAAGGAGAACTGACGGACGGGCCTGGAGACCCGTCCCACGATACTCCGGAACTTCAACATGCGCATCCTCGTTCTCAGTCACGAATACCCGCCGGTGGGTGGTGGTGCTGGGGCGTCGTGCGCGATCTTGTCGGAAGAATATGTCGCGGCAGGACACGATGTGACCGTCTTGACCATGGGACATGCCAGCCTGCCGTCGGAGGAGACGATCAACGGCGTTCGCGTGCTCCGTCAGCCGTGTGGCCGCAAACGCTGGGAGATGGCCAGTCCCACGGAAGGTTTAATCTGGGCCCGCCGTGCCTGGCGAGTGGCCCTGGGACTGCATCGTCGCCAGCGGTTCGATATCACGCACGCGCACTTTGTGATGCCCGCTGGGATTGTTGCCCGCTGGTTGCAACGTTCGACAAAGCTGCCCTATGTCATCACGCCGCGCGGCTCGGATGTCCCCGGCTATAATCGCGAACGACTCAAGCTGGCTCATGCCCTGGCTCGCCCGTGGTGGAAGCATATCGTGCGGCATGCGTGCTGGGTGATTAGTCCCTCCTCGAGTTTGCTCGAACTAATCCAGGTGCAAGCCCCGACGGTGCGGGCGCTGGTGATTCCGAACGGGGTCAATACGATACGATTCGCGCCCGGCACGAAACAGAAACGCATTCTGCTCTGCAGCCGCCTGGTGGAGCGAAAAGGTTTTCAATACTTTCTACAAGGCGTTCGAGATCTGGAATTCCCCGACTGGCAAATTGATATTGTCGGCAGCGGCCCTTATCAAGCGACTCTGCAGCAATTGGCGGTCAACAGCAAGACGCCGATCGTCTGGCATGGCAGAATCGACAATCAAGATCCGCGATTGGCCGCGTTGTATGCTCAAGCAACGATCTGCGTCCTGCCGTCCGAGCGCGAGAATTGTCCCGTCGCGATCTTGGAAGGAATGACCGCCGCGTGTGCTGTCATCACGACGAACGTCACCGGGAATCCTGAGGTGGTCGGTGATTGCGGGTATCTGGTGCCGCCACGGGATGCTGAGGCTTTGCGGGCTGCCATCCTGTTCTTGGTCAACGACGAAGCTCTGTGCCGGACGCTCGGTGCTGCAGCGCGTCAACGAGCTCTCGAGAAATTCGAGCCCGCACAAATTGCGCGGCGGAATTTGGAGGTCTTGAGCGACTGTCTCGACCGGCAGGAGGTTGGGCCGTGAGAGTCTGTTTCGTGGCCAATCAGGTGGCAGCGTGGGGGAAGATCGGCGGCTTCGGAGTGAACCTGCGACGCCTGGGGGGGGCACTCGCCAACGTGGGTGTTGACGTCCATGTTGTCGTTCCTCGCCGCAAGGGACAACGGGCGGTGGAACAACTCGACGGGATGACGGTTCACGGGATCTCGTGGGCGGCGATTTTCGGGGGGAGTTCGGTTTACCGGCAGATCAATGCGGATATCTATCATCTACAGGAACCGACATTTGCCGGCTTCTGGACGCGGAGGGCGATGCCCAATCGCATTCATCTCGTCACGTCGATGGATCCGCGCGACAGCGACGACTGGTACACCGAGTTCCGCCATGCGACCTGGCAGCGACGGCTGAAGGCCCCGGCTCAATGGTTTTATGAGGATGGAGCCCTCGTCCGGAAAACGGTGCGTGCGGCGGATGGTGTTTATGTCGAAGCGGAGTGCCTGCGCGAGAAGGCTCAGCGACATTACCGTTTACCCGCCCTGCCCGAGGTCTTGCCCAAACCAGTTCCAATCCCCGTGGGTCCATTTATTAAAGCACAGAAACCGCTGTGCGCATTCGTGGCGCGACTCGACCCGCGCAAGCGTCCCGAGATGTTTATTGAGATCGCTCGTTTAGTTCCTGAATATGATTTTATTATCGTCGGTCGAGCTCATGACGCGAGTTATCAGCGACATTTAGAGAGCCTGTTTCGCGGCATTTCGAATCTCGAGGTCACCGGCTTCCTGGACCCGTTTGACAATCAGCGAATGTTCGACATTCTTAGTCGAGCCTGGGTGCTGGTCCATCCGGCTCAGCGGGAGGGTCTAGCGACGGCATTTCAAGAGGCGAGCGTCCATGAGACGGCGATCTTGGCACAAGTGGATCCTGGTGGTTATGTCACGCAATTCGGCCGGGTGCTGCCGCCCAACGCGACTGCGGTAGAGTGGGCGGCGGCGTTGCGGGAGTTCGTGGAATCAGGCGATTGGAAAGCTCGCGGAGAGGCGGGTCGAGTTTATAATATTGAACATCATGCGATTGACGTTTCTTTAGATAGGCATCTGGAAGTTTATGAGCAACATCTACATATCGTTCGAGGCGAGCCGGGTGGCGTCAGCCCCCGGATTCCTATTGAACGGTGATGAGAACGAAGAATCCGGGGGCTGACGCCGCCCGGCTCGCCTAGATTCATTCTTAGATACAGCTGTCAGATTGCCCCCCTCAATGCCAACCACTTGGACAACATGGATCTCGCATCTCCGTCGCTGGGGGCGGCGTTGTTTGCGGCTGGGTCGTCCGGATCCGCGGCCTACGGGGTCGGTGGGAATCTCACAGTTGGGGCATCGGGATTATGTAGGAGGTCGCTGGGAAGAAATCGGCAAGTTGCAGTTTGAGTTCCTGGTCGCGAAGGGATTGCTTCCCCAGCATTACTTACTTGATGTGGCCTGCGGGTCGTTGCGGGCGGGGGTGCATCTTATCCCTTATTTGAGTCCGGGACATTATTGGGGATTAGAGAAAGAGCGGGAATTGGTTGAAGCAGGTTTGGCACGGGAACTCGATCCGACAATTCGCGAGTCGCAGCGCCCCCAATTTCTAATTAATGCCGAGTTTGACGTGACGGGTATTGGTCAGCCACTGGATTACATTTGGATTCACTCATTGTTGACGCATTTGCCACTCCTCGAGATTGAACGTTGCCTGCAACATCTCAGGGTGGTTGTGCAGCAAACCACCGTCTGCTATGCCACGTATTTTGAGACGTCGACCGTTCATAACAATCAAGTACAAGCACACGATCATGAGTCGTTTTTTTATACGCGTGAAGAACTCGGCCGCTGTGCTTTTGAGGCCGGCTGGGTGACCGACTTTATCGGAGACTGGGGACATCCCCGCGGTCAGCAAATGCTTAAGTTAATGCCGTTGGGAGATGGTAGCCTTCACGCTCCGCGTGAAGATAGCCGAACACGCGGTTAACGTTGAATGCCTTAAAAGGTTGTCCCCGCGCTCGGCTATCTTCACGCGGAGCGTGAAGGCTGCATTAGAGATCGCCACTTCACATGTCCCTCCCTTCTGATGTTGGTACACAATGGCTGCAAACAATCCGTGATGGGTTGTTCTTTATTGTGGGTCCGCACCGATCGGGGACGACGCTATTGCAGGCGATGTTGTCATCGCATTCCGGGCTGACGATCCCTCCCGAGACGGGCTACTTCGATCAGGTCTGGCCGCGGCGCTCCGCGCTGGGTTCGCTGACGGATCACGCGAATCTGGAGCAGGTCGGACGCTATGTGAATGGTCCAGATTGTGCCGTGAGTGATTTGGATCTCGACTGGTCGCAGGTCACCCGGGCATTAGCACCCAGTCCTCAGGGGTACGATGATTTGTTTGTGGCGTGCCTGGCCTTGTATGCTCAGTCGCGGGGGAAACGTCGGGTGGGTGAAAAGTCTCCGCGACACATTTTTGCGGTGCCGGAACTGAGTCAGATTTATCCCCAGGCGAAATTCCTGTGCCTGATTCGGGACCCGCGGTCGGTCGTGCGTTCCGAGCGGGAGACGAGTTGGGGTTCCAAGAGCGTGACGCGGATCACTCGCCGCTGGTGTCGAGTCGTTGATGCGGTCGGAAAGCTCGAGCGAGTGCTTCCGGCTGATCGTTTCCGAGTTGTTCGCTATGAGGACCTGATTGCGGATCCGGAGACCCTATTACGCTCGATTTGCGACTTCCTGGGTGAATCGTTTGAGCCAGATATGTTGCAGTTTCATCAACGTTCGGAAGCGGAACGAGGGTTTCGTGCTGATGAAGTGTGGAAGCAAAATACATTACACGCTGTAGACACCGGCCGTGTTGAGCAATGGCGTTTGGAATTAACGCCGGGGCAGATCAAGCTCGTTGAAAGACTGGCTGGGTCGCGGATGTTGCAGCGCGGATATGCTCCTCTGGAGAAGTCCGTCGGGGGTTTAGGCTTCGTGCAGACTTGGATTGCTGATCATTGGCAGTGGGCGAGGGAAGTTACAGCGGGTGTGTTTAAGGGGCGGTCACGACGTCGTCCGTGGCGGAGCGTGTGGCGCGAGATATGGGGTGGATGATACCGTGGGACGGGTCTCCTGGCCCGTCCGTCCACTTGAGACACGGACGCTAGCAGCGTCCGCCACGGGGGCGTGTCGGCGAAATGAGAACTGACGGACGGGCCTGGAGACCCGTCCCACGATGCGACTAAGGACTCCGCTTGTCGATCATCTGTGCTAACAGGCCGAACATGCCCAATTGCGTTGCCGCCACAAACAGGATCAGGGTGCGTTCGGTGAGGTCGCGATAGTATATGTCCTGGGCAAAGGTCACGGCGAAGGCTAGTCCGAATAGTCCGGCGATCGGCAGGAAGACGCGTAGCGGGGCGAAGTACATCCCCGTGCAGAAGATCGTCTGCAGCATCCCCAGCGTATCGCGGATCGGACGGATCTTGCTGTGTCCCGTGCGAGCTCGGTAGTTGATGGGTTCGTATTCCACGAGATACCCGTTAGTCAGCATGGCCAGGGTAATCGTGGTCGTAAAGCTGAATCCATCGGGCAGGATTTTGAGGAAGCGTTCGGCAATATCGCGTCGAAACACCCGCAGCCCGCTGTTCAAATCGGGGATCTTGCGACGAGCCATCCATTCGGCAAACCGCACCAGAAACCACTTGGGAATACTTCTCACCAGGGGATATTCCACCTCGGCCCCGACCCGTGCCCCGACCACCATATCGGCGCGGCTTATGCGTGCGATGAGGGCTGCCAGGTGCTCATGAGGATAAGTTCCGTCGGCATCGGTGATGGCAATCACCGAGTACCGGGCGTAGCGAATTCCGGTTTTCAGGGCGGCTCCGTAGCCGCGATTGACGGGATGCTCCAGGAGCCGTAAATCGGTTCGGCTGCGCAGGAGGTCTCGCGAACCATCCGTAGAACCGTCATCCACCGCCACGATTTCAAACGTCACGCCGGTGGCCTGCAACGCCGCCTGCAGCGAATCCAACAGCGCGGGCAGACCATGCACCTCGTTGTAGACCGGCAAGACCAGAGTGATGCCCTCGACGGGCGAACCATCTGCGGTGAGGGCCAGGACCGGTGCCGTCGCAAGCGACACGTTTTCCGGAGTCTCTGTCATCAAGAAAAATCCTTGGTCTGGTGGGCTAGCTTGTGTTTGATGAATCCACTACCCACGGAATCAGGGGATCAGATTCAGCATGGAGAACCCAAAGATTTAAGAGAAAAGAGTTTTGCCACAGAATGCCACAGACGAAACACAGAAAATAGGAAAAGAATCCAGCTTCTGATTCTGTGTTTCTTCTGTGGCATTCTGTGGTTCAAAATGCTCGTAATCGATGATCTCCTGGTTTAGTACGGTCATTGATTCACCAGGCCTAGCCTATCTCAACTACTACGGATGGAAGGGCCCCGGATCACCAGCAAAAAGTCGAGGGTCTCATGACCCCCGGGCAGCCGGATCGCTCGCCGCAATACTTTATCGTGATAATCCTTCCATTCAGCCGTGAACAGACGGTGCCGCCGGTCGAATCGCTCGGCTGAGCCAGCATTCCGGCGGTTGGGCACGCGGTCTGCAATTTGAGTGAATCGCGGAAGCTGGAGAGCGACAGAAAGTGGCTCGGAAGCCGTGGAACCGCATCCATTTCAGAGAAGACTACAAGACATCACGTCGTAGGGCGCAGCGTCCGCTGTTGCCTTACGTCACCCTATTTGGCAACGGTGATAACCATTGGAAACAGTGGACGGTGCGCGCGTACGTTCTTCGATTGAAAGCGGAAAGATTCCGCTTGTGAGTGGTTAGACCCCGTTCTTATAACGATTTAGCTGCCTCACTGGCGGGTAACGAATAGATGGGTGGTAGCGATTGTGTGGACAGGGCGGTGCGTGGCCTCTTCACCACTGAGGTGTTGAAAAAAGGCCACTGGGCGACCGGACTCTGTGAACGGATGGATCGATCCAGCGCCACAAACGGATGGTATTGAGCAGGGTTGATGGGTGGTCCAGTTCGAGACACCGATCTACCACAAGTTTGAGCAGAGCAGAGACAGCAATTCCAGAACTTAAAGATAGGGAATCGGCCGCAGCTGGTTGACCAGCCTCAGTCGAGACCCGCGAGACAGAGACGACATCCCATGCGCCTGACCTCCTGGCTTTCCGAATTCGTAACCCGACGCGTGCGGAACAATTCGGTAACTCGGCTCAAAAAACGCACCCGCAAGCAGATCAGCCAGAAGCTGGAATGGCTGGAAGACCGGGCGTTGTTGGCGGTCGACTTGTCTGTGAACTTTTCGACCGGAACTGAAGCTGCGGGTACCGTGGTGACGGTCACCGCCACCAATGACACGGCCGTTAGTGGAGCGCAGACGGTCGATCTCGCGGTTACCGGAACGGGCATCACGGGTTCCGACTATTCATTGTCAGCTAGTCAAATCACGATCGCCAACGGTGCTATCTCCGGAAGTGTTACATTCACAATCCTGAATGACAATCTCGTAGAGCTAACGGAGGCTGCGACTCTTACGATTTCGAATCCGTCCAGCGGCATCGTTCTAGGTGGGACTACTAGTCAGAACGTGACAATCACGGATAACGATTCAGCAGTAGTCTCTATCAGCAGCCCGAACGTGACTGAAGGCGGAACGTTGGCGTTCAGCGTGACGATCAGCAAGGCCGTCGACGTGGCGGTGACGGCAGATCGGGCAACGTCAGACGGCACTGCGACGACGGGTGACAGCGACTACACGGGAATTGGCTCCGGCAACGTGACTTTGTTTGCGGCTGGCTCGACGACGCCGCTGACGATCAACGTCGCGACGACGGGCGACAGCACGGTGGAACTGAACGAGGCGCTGAGCCTAATCCTATCGACTCTGGCCGCGGGCGGGCGGGCCGTGACGTTCAATGGTGGTGGAGGTACCTTAACGGGTACGGGAACGATCAACAACGACGATTCGGCAGTCGTGTCGATCAGCAGCCCGAACGTGACAGAGGGAGGCATGTTGGCGTTCAGCGTAACGATCAACAATCCAGTCGACGTAGTGGTGACGGCGAATCGGGCGACGTCAGACGGTACGGCGACAACGGGCGACAGCGATTATACGGCGATCGCTTCCGGCAATGTTACATTGTTCGCGGCTGATTCGACGACGCCATTGACGATCAACGTCATAACCACAACGGACAACAAGGTGGAACTGAATGAGGCGCTCAGCTTGATTCTGTCGACCTTAAGTGCGGGTGGTCGATCGGTCACGTTCAATGGTGGCTTAAGTACCCTGACTGGCACGGGAACAATTAACAACGACGATTCTGCGGTGGTCTCTATCAGTAGCCCGAGCGTGACAGAAGGAGGGACATTAGCGTTCAGCGTGACGATCAATAATCCCGTCGACGTGGCGGTGACGGCGAATCGGGCGACGGCGGACGGGACGGCGACGACTGCCGATAGCGATTATACGGCGATAAGTTCCGGCAATACGACGTTGTTCGCGGCTGGTTCGACGACGCCATTGACGATCAACGTCGTGACCACCGGGGACGGCAAGGTGGAATTGAACGAGGCGCTCAGCTTGATTCTGTCGACGCTCGGCGCGGGTAGTCGATCAGTCACGTTCAATGGCGGATTGAGCACTCTGGCTGGTACGGGAACGATCAACAACGACGATTCGGCAGTCGTGTCGATCAGCAGTCCGAGCGTGACGGAAAGCGGCGCGTTAGCATTTAGCGTGACGATCAACAATCCGGTGGACGTGGCTGTGACGGCGAACCGGGCGACTGCTGACGGTACGGCGACGACGGGCGACAGCGACTTTACGGCGATAACTTCCAGCAATGTGACATTGTTCGCAGCCGGATCAACGACACCGTTAACGATCAACGTCAATACGACAAATGATAATAAGGTAGAACTGGACGAGACACTCAGCTTGATCTTGTCAACTCTGAGCGCAGGCGGCCGATCGGTCACTTTCAATGGTGGTTTAAGCACTTTGGCTGGCACAGGCACCATCAACAACAACGATACGGCATCAATCTCCATCAGTGATGTGACTGCTAATGAGAATGGAACATTTACGTTTACCGTTACGAGTTCGAACCCGTCAGATCAAAATCTGACCGGTACGATCAATACGGCCAGCGGAACGGCGACGTCGGGGACCGATTTCACCGCCATTTCTGGTGGCACGTTTACGATCACTGGGAACGGTTCCGCCACAACCACGACGGTTACGGTCACGGTCAGTGATGACACCAAGGTTGAGGGGAGCGAGAACTTCAACGTGAACCTGACCAGCCCGTTGTACGGTGGCGCTGTGGATGGGACTCGGGCCACCATCAGTGATGGCACTGGTGTGGGCACTATCACTGATAACGACACGGCGGTGATCACCTTTACCAATCCGAGTACCAGTATTTCGGAAGGTGGCACGTCCACCACGTTTAATGTGACGTTGACGATCACAGCGAATGGAACACCGAATACCGGGACATTGGACCGCGCTGTGTCCTTCGATGTTTCCACCGTAGGGGGTGGCACGGCGACTGGAGGAGGTGTTGACTACACATTCTCAACGCAGTCATATTCGTTCCCGATTGGTACGGCCAGTAACAGCACGAGCGTCGTGAATCTGGGGATCAATGAAGATCTGAAAAACGAAGGGTCTGAGACCGCTAACTTCGGGTTTTCGAATTTCGTCTCCGGGGCTGGCTCGCAAGTGACGACCAGCGGTACTCAGACGGTCACGATTACCGACAACGACTCGGCAAGCGCGGTCGTCTTTGATGCTCCAACCGGTGGAGCGGGCACCGACGCCTTCCGGATTGTGCTCAACGGAACCAACCTCGAGTTCTACGATAACGCAGTCTTGATTGACAGCCGGGCGTTTTCCACGATCACCGGGTCGTTGACCATCAACGGGGCGAACAACGAGCTCGATACGTTGAATGTCGACTTGTCCGGTGGCGATATCATCCCCGCCGGGGGGATCATCTTCAACGGCGGTACCGGTGCCAACGTCGATGCCCTGACCATCACCGGTGGTAGCCAGGGGGATGTGACCTATACCTACCTGAATGCCAATGACGGCAGCGTGGCGATGACGAATTACGGGACCATCACCTATACGGGCCTGGAGCCGATTACCAATACCGGAACGGCCACCAACATCGTCTTCACCCTGCCCGGAGCCACCGATAGCAGCATTACGCTGGCCAATCTGGTTGCGGGAACCTCTGCCCGATTGACGACTACCGTTCCCAGCTTCGAACAGACTGACTTTGCGATCCCGATAGCGGGTGGGTCCATTACGATCAACCTCGGTGGAAATGATCAGACGATTACTGTCAATTCGTTGACGCTGAATGGAACGACTGATCTGATTATTGATGGCGGCGCCGGCACCGATGTGATCAATCTGAATGCCGCTGGGATGACGATTACCGATGCCCTGACGCTGTCCGCCGAAACGATTGCTCAAACGGGTGCGGTCACTGTGGCCGGTCTGACGACGTTGACTTCCACGACCGCGGGCACGATCACATTGACGCAGGCGACGAACAACTTCCAGGGGGCGGTGTCGATCGTCAGCGCGAATAGTGCCAGCATCGATGATACCAACGGGATCACGTTTGGGTCGGTGACGACACAGGCCGGTTTCACTGTGGATGCTGGTGGGGCCGTCGCGCTGAATGGGGCGACGTCGGTCGGGGGCGCTCTGGATGTTCAGGCGAACGCCAATGCTGCCGCGGGTGGTGCGATTTCTGGTTCCGGTGCGATTTCCGTTACCGGGACGACGACACTCGAAACCGGAACTCCGGCAACCGGGACCAATGACATCACGCTCAATAATGCAGCCAATAACTTTGTGGGCAATGTGACGATCATCAGTGCCAATGATGTCACGCTGAGCGAAACCGGGGGCATCAATATTGCCGCGGCCACAATCAGCAATACTTCCAGTATCACGTCCACTGGGGCGATCACCGATAGCGGCAATATCTCGGTGACGAACGGCGCGACCTTCAGCGGTACGTCCATCACCTTGGGTGATGCTGGTGGTGAAACGACGAACTTTGGAACTCTGACGTTTACCAGCACTGGTGCGGTTGCAATTACGGAAGATTCACAGACCGATCTGACCGGAACGAATACGGCCAACATTCTGAATTTGACATCTTCGGCGGCCATCGTCGACGCGACGACCACCAGCCTAACGGTGACGAATGCTGCGACTCTCAGCGGTACTTCGATCACGCTCGGGGACACCGTCGGTGATACCACCAATTTTGGCACGCTGACTTTCACATCCGCGGGGACCGTGAGCATCACCGAAGATTCGGACATGAATCTGACCGGGACCAACACTGCCGGGACATTGACGTTGACCACGGACAATGCTGGGAATACGACGACGCTGACCGTGGGTGGCACCAGCACCACCGCGACTGGTACGGTAACACTGAATGCGGAAGATGGGGCGACGATCAATGTTCCGTTGCAAGGTACGGCGATTACGATCTCCAGCGATACGGATGGCGACGCGACTGGAATTCTCACCAACATCGCTGCGGGAACGATCCACGCGACGGCGGGTGCGGTGACTATTACCGCGTCGGATGTCTCGCTGGCCGGAACCGTGACGGCGACGACGGACGTCCTGCTGCAGACCTCTACGCCGATCAGAACGATTGGTCTCGCGGGGGGCGTGGGTAACTTTGGCGTGGATGATGCCGAAGCCGATCTGATCAGCGCCAGTCGCCTGGTGATTGGTACCGCGACCTCCGGAGCCATCACCGTGGGTGCGGCGTTCAGCCCGACGACTCCCGGAACATTGCACTTGTTGACCAATGGCGGGGTCAGCGGTGCCGGCTCATTCACGATCGGAAACCTGGCGATCAGTGCCAATGGAACGGTCAGTCTGACGAATGCCAACAGCGTTACCAATCTGGCCATCGTGACGGGTACCGGCAGTATCAGCTTCACCGAGTCCAGTAGTTTGAATGTGGCCGATGTCGTCACCCCCAGCGGGACGATCAGCGGCGTGAGAGCGACCGCTCCGGGGGCCGTGACGCTGACTGTCACTGCGGGGAATCTCACGGTTCAGAACACGTCAGACCCCGACGACATTAGCGCGACGACCTTCACCGCCACGGTCTCGGGGGTTGACGCCGTCTTCAATCTGAACGCCTCTGCCGATGTTCAGACCACGGTGGGGGTCACGATCACCGCCGACGACCTGGACATTCAAGGCTCCATCACCGCGAGCGCTCAGACGGTCTTGCTCCAACCGAATGCGGCGAGCCAATTAATCAACGTCGGTTCGGCAGGAACGTCCGCGAACGGGACGCTCGAACTGAGCGACCCGGAACTAGATCGCGTGACGGCCGGGACCATCCAGATCGGACGAGCGTCAGCCGGGGCGTTGACTGTGTCGGCGGCAATCGACACCCTCAACACGACCACGCTGCATCTGATTGCCGGCAGCACGGTCAGCCAGACGGGAGCGGGTGCAATCACCGAGGGCAGCCTGGCGATCAGCGCCGGTGGGGCGGTGTCGATGAATACGAACGCTAATACGGTCAACAATCTGGCAATTTCGACGACGACGGGAAACATCAATTTTACGAACAACGCGACCGTGTCGGTCACCACGGTCGATGCGGTCGCTGGAATGTCGACCGTGTCGGGCAGCATCACGCTGCTCAACAACACGGGCGATGTGACGGTGGTCAACACGGCCAGCGCGATCGATGTGAGTGCCACGACGGGCATCACGATCACGCTGAGTGCCAACAATGCCGTCTTCACGGTCAACGCGACGGCTGATGTCGAAACGACCGGCAATGTGGCGACGAACGATATCATTGTGAACGCCGACGAGATGGATCTGAGTGGCACGGTCAAGGCCACCGGATCGAATCAGATCGTGACGTTGCGCAACACGACCCTCAACAAGGTCATCGTTCTGGGGGCGAATCCCGGAACCGCGAATACTCTCGAACTGAACGACGCGGAGCTCGACAATGTTTCGGCCGGAAACGTCTTGAGAATTGGCCGCAATGATGCGTCGGCATCGGGGAACATTTCGTTCCAGGGTGCAGTGACTGCCCCGGCGGGCTGGACAGTGCTCAAGTTGATCACGGGTGCCGCTATCAGTGACGATAACGCCGCCAATCCGGACATCACGGTCGCGAATCTGGCGGTCAATTCGGTCTCGGGTATCGCAGCGGCAGGAACTGACTCGACGAATGGGCTGGAGATCCTGGTTACGAATCTGGCGTTCAACAATACGACATCCAATAGTGTGCAGTTTACTGAAGCCACTGGCGGTCTCGGCTATACGATCAACTCAGTCGATGGAGTGCTGACGTCCAACAACGGCGGCACCACCACCACGCTGACTGCGAACAGTCCCGTCACGTTTGCCGTGAATGACATCAGCGTCGGCAGCATCGTGGTCAATGCCACCGAGACCGCGACGACGAACTTCGACAACATCACCGTCAACGCCGGCGTCACGGTGCAGTCCACCACCGGCGATGTGACGTTCAATGCCGGTGATCGGATCGTCTTGAGCACCAGCACGTCGACGGTCCAGTCGAACACGGGCAGCGTGACTTTGAACTCGGGCGTGGGCGATACTGACAACGACGGCCAGCAAACATTGGACGGGTTGATCTCTGCGGCGGGGACCGTGACGATCAACTTGAACCAGGAAGCGAATGCCGGTGCGACCCAGGCGGTGGGCGGCACCATCACGGCAACTAATCTGCGGTTACTGAGCAGTGCGGGAACTCCTGGCGGGGGAGCGTTTGCTCTTGGCACGAGTACTACGAATGACGTGACGACATTGGCTGCCGCGACGGATGGCGCGATCGTGTATCGTGATGCCACCAATTTGATCATCGGAACGGTCACCACGGTCGGCGTCACGACTTCGAACGATGACATACTGCTGCAAACGGGCGGGTCCCTGACGATCAACAACGTGCTTAATTCAGGCACCGGCGACATTCGTCTGGTCATTGCCACCACGGTCACTCAGGCCGCTGCCGGCAATGTCGTGGGTGATGAGCTGGGTATTCGAGCGGGTGGGGTGGTGACACTCAGCACATCCGCCGCCAACGATGTCAACAGTCTCGCCGTCAACACGACTGACGTCGTCGAATTCCGTGACGTTGACGATCTCACCATCAGTACCGTCACCGCGAGCGGCAACTTCCTCGCCACCAGCGGGATCACCACGACGAACGACAATGTCAACTTGCGAACCGGGACCAATCTGGTTGTCAACCAGGTGATCACTGTCGGTACGGCCGATGTGCGGATCGTGGCGGGCGACAACGGTGTGTCCTCGATTACTCAAAATGCGGCGGGTGTCATCACCGCAGATGAACTGGGGATCCTCGCGACGCGCAACGTCGGACTGGCGGCCGCTCAAAGTGACGTCAACACGATCTCCGTCAACGCGACCAACGGCACGATCGACTTCATCGACTCAGACGATCTGGTGGTGGGCGCCGTAGCAGCCGGTGGTACCAACGGCTTCACCGGTGCGACGGGTATTACATCGGGTGGAAACGACGTCTACCTGGAGACCAACGGCGCAGGTGGCACACTGACGATCAGCAACGCGATCAACACGGGCGCGGGTGACCTGCGTCTGGAAGCCTCTGCGGCGACAACTCAGACTGCTGCGATTACGGCCACCGGCCTGGCGCTGACCGATCAGGGGCCGTTCACGTTGACGCTCGTTACGAATTCGGTCACGACGTTGGCCGCCAATTCTGCGAACACGATTGCCTATGTGAATGCGGGCTCGTTGATTGTGGGGACCGTCACGATCCAGACCACCAGCATCGGCCCGGTCAATACAGTGGGCATCTCGACGTCGAACGATGATGTGCGGATCGTCGCGACCACTGGTTCGATCACGATCAACAATACGATTAATCTGAGTAACGGCGGTGGGGGCGGTAGCGGTGGCAGTCTTGATCTTGTCGCGACCACGGGCGCGACACAGGCTGGAGCAGCCAACATTCTCGCCAATAACCTGCTGCTGCGAGGGACCGGCGCTGCGATCAACACGAACGTCTTCAACCTGCCTAACGCCACGAACAATGTGGCCATCATTGCGGCGAACCTGACGAATGGCGCGATCACCTACTTCGATGCTGACGCCCTGACGGTGGGAATTTCGTCGGTCACTGCCGGGGGCAGCACGACGACCGCGACCGGCATCACAGTGGGGAATCCGGTCAGTGTGGCGCCCGCCGGCGGTGATGTGTTCCTCCGAGCTGGCCAGGTTGCGCCGTTCACGGGGCTGCTCACGGTCACTCAGATCATCGATACCAATGCTGGTACGTTCGGCAACCTGACCTTGGGCGGCGGCGTGGTGTTCAGCGGAGCCGGTAACACCAACGTGGGTTCGGGTGATATCGACCTGGAAGGTGGCGCGGCGGTGCCGGACATCGTCATTGATAATGTGACCACTCATAACATGACCGGTGGTACGGTCACCTACCGGCCAGATCGCGATATCTTTATTAATCGCTCGGTGACGGTGAACAACGGCAATTTCATCCTGGATGCGGATGGTGAAGGTGTCGCAGCGCCGACGATCATCGCCGGTACGACGGCTGATCTGGCACCGGGCAACGGTGTGGGCGGTGTCTGGATTCGCGATCAGGGGTCGATCGATGTGAACACGGGAACCGAAGGTGGCGGTTCGTTGGTGATTGCCGGTTCGCAGATTAACAATACGCCCAATGGTGGTGCAGCGTATGTCGCGCCGACTACTCTGGCTGCAGGGGCTGGTGTGCAGATCGACAACACGACCGCGGCGACTGAAGTGACTGCGGCGACGACGATCGCGGTCCTGGTCAAGACGATTACCGGACTCGGGTCGGCAGTCAATGATCTGCAGATTGACGGTAACATTGTGGCTGACGCTGGCGGACCGATCAATGTTCAGGTCGAAGATACGATGACCCTCAATGGGACGATCTCGTTGACGACCGAGGGCAATATTACGATCGATGCCGAAGACATGGTCATCAATACTGCGACCGCGGTGATCGATGCCAAGGAAACGGTCGCCAATAACGGTTCAGGGATCGTCTGGTTGCGCAACCGAACGGCGGGGCGTCAGATTGATGTTGGTGGCACGTTGGGCGGTGCGCGTCTGACTTTGACCAATGCCGAGTTAAACCGGATCAATCAGGCCGAGGTCGTGCGGATCGGGCGGAATGGATTGAGTGGAGTGAATACCGCCGCGGGAGCCGGGACGATTTCGGTGACTGCGATGAACATCAATTTGACTCCCGCGGGAGGGGGGACGCAGACAGTTCTGCACCTGATTACGAGTGCCGATATCACTGACACGGGAGCGAATGGTTCCGGTGGTCTGGGGACGATTACTGAGACCAACGTGGCGTTGGAAGCTGGCACCGGAATCGATCTGCATAACGTGAACGCCGTCGCTGGTTCCGCCGGGAACGATGTCGATAATCTGGCCATCTTATTGACGGGTGGCGATGGTGTGTTCAAGGACCGCGATGACGTCAACTTCCAGATTGTCGATTTCACCGCCGACACCACAACGAATGCGGTGAACGTCACGAATAATTTGACGATGATCATGGGTGGCAATCTGACCCAGACCAATGCAGTCCATGCAGGTGGGCTCGAGCTGATCGATTTGTTCAACGGGGCGCCCCCTCCGACCTTCACCGCCTTCCCCACGTACTATCTGCCGCACTCGTCCAATACGATTGGCAATCTGGAAGCCTACTCACAACGTAGCGTGAATATCACCAATTCGACGACGTTGACTGTCGGGACGGTGGCCAATTCTTACCTGACGTTCCCGGCGACGGGCTCGAGCGGAGTCTGGGTGCAGAGTTTGCAACTGACTGCTCCGACGGTGGTCACCAATCTGCCGATCGAGACCAATGACGAGTTGGGATTCGTTACGTTTGACGTTACGACTCTGCTCGATATCAACGCCAACATTTTCTCCCGCGGTAAGATCGAACAGATCGGGACCGGTGTGGTAACGGTGGCAGATGTGGAGCTGCGAACGACGGACGACAACATCACCTTCCTGGGTGGGGTGACGCTGGATGGTGCCTCGCTGGTCACGCCGACGACCATGTCGACCGATGCCAACTGGACGACGCCCTTCACCGGGATTCCGCTGGCGGCCAATGCGGCGGCGACGACTGGTGGCGGGAATGTGATCTTCAACAGCACCCTGCGAAGTAATCCTTCGGGTGATACGGCGGCCGCCTACCGTGGTAACGATCTGACATTGGAAACCGGCACCGGGAATATCCAGTTTATTGGCCAGGTGGGTGGTGCCTCGGGTGCTGCGGGTCGGTTGGGTGTCATGAATATTGTTGATGCTCATGATGTGACCGCGAGTACCGGTTTCTCGGCCAATGCGATCTATCAACAGGCTGGTGATGGTGAGACGGCATTCAACGGCTTCGTGCAGACCAATGGCCGGCGAGATGTGCTGACGCCGACTGTCGCGACGAATTTTGGGGTCGACATTACCACGAAGATGATCACTCTGAATGCCGGGATGCAGACGACGTCGGCTCCGGGATCGGGTGCTGCAGCGGCCATTCGCTTGAATAATAGCGGGACAATGTCGATCGTCGCGGGGGCCGGTTCGATCAATAGTGACGGTGCCGTTTCGCAGGTGGGAACCGGTAACAATTTGGTGGGTGGCGATATCGTCACCACGAACGACAATATCTCGTTCCTGAGTGACACCTATCTGTCGGGTTCGCCGATTCAGATTAATTCGCAAAATGCCGATGTCAGCTTTGCGGCGCGGTTCCAGATCAATAACAAGACGGTCACCATTCGCGATAAGGATTTCGTCGACCTGGGAACGGTGACGGCGATTGCCGGTGGCATTCTGAATGTCTTCGTGGCCAACACGGCGACTCGCGGTTCGATTCAAGCCGGGAGCGGTGAGACTATCACTGGTGCCGGTACGATGAACACCGACGTCAGTGTCCTGACAGGTGGCACGCTGGCCCCGGCGATGGATGCCAGTGGCTTGGGGACGGGAATCCTCACGGTCAACGGCAACGTGGTGCTCGGGACGAATGCGGTGTATGCGGTCGATTTGAACGGCACCGTCGCCGGTTCCAGTTACGATCAAGTGGTGACCGGGGCGACGTTCACGTTTACCTCGACGGGTGCCATTCTGTCGGCCACGCGGCCGGTCACCTTCAACCCGGCGACGAATTCGGTGCTGAAGATTATTGACGGGTCGGTCGATGTCGTCGGCAACTTTGCGAATGCGGCGAATGGGACCTACGTCTACATCAATGGTCTCTATTTCCGGGTCGACTATGACGTGACTGCGGGCGATCTGACATTGACTCGTCTCGATCCGCCAGGTGCCGCGGTCACCATCATTGATGACAACGGCAGTTCGCCCAGTACGCCCGTCGCGGGCTTTACGGTGACTCCGAATAACACAGCCACGTGGTCGCCGAATTCCGTGGCTGGCCGCGGTTATGCGAATGATTTGCGATTCGCTGCACCGGGGACTGGCAGTTCGACGGCGTTGTACACATTCACGGGATTGGTTTCCGGGCACACGTATCGCGTTTCGACGACCTGGTTCCCGCACATCAATCGAGCGACCGATTCTCCGTTTACTGTCGATGACGGAGCGGGCGGCAGCGCGGCCGTTACGACGACCGTCAATCAACGCAATTCGCCAGATGACTTCACCAGCGGGGGATCCGCGTGGGAAGACCTGGTTGTCGGCGGATACACGATCAGCAGCACAACTTTGACTGTCTTGTTGACGAATAACACGTCGACGGGCTACGTCATTGCCGATGCTGTGCGGATTGAGGACGTTACCGGTGCGGCGCCGGAAATCGTCGTGACGGAATCGGGTAACGATATCGCCGATGGAACCGGTGTCGTCGACTTTGGCACGACGTCGACCGTTGGTGCGGATGTGACGAAGACGATTTCGATTAAGAACACGGGGCTGAGTCCGCTGGTGCTCAGCAGTGCGACGATCACTCCGCCGCCGGGCTTCAGCATCAGCGGTTACACTCCGCAGACCATTGCTCCGGGAGCGACGGGAACTCCGTTTACGATTACTCTGTCGCACTTGGTGGCGGGGAACTTTAGTGGTCAGATTTCGTTTAATACGAACGACTTCGACGAGAATCCGTTTAACTTCACGATCAAGGGTGGAGTGACGACCGGCGCGACACTGATCGCTGATAACCTGGCGGCTGGGACCGGCTTCAACACGATTACGGGAGCCGCCAATAACGCCGGCACGAACTTGATGTATGGTGAAGTGGGCTTGTGGCACAACAATGACGATTCATTGGTCGGATATCAGCAAGATTTGCGTTACGCGAATGCGAACTCGAACTCGCAGGCCAGTTGGACCTTCTCGGGATTGGCCACGGGAACGTATCGCGTTTCAGTGACCTTCCGAGCCGAATCGAATCGTGCCAGCAACGCGTCCTTCACCGTGACTGGGACCGGTGTGGCCTCGCCGACGACGATTCAGATCAATCAACGCGTCGCGCCGAATCAGTTCCAGGATGCCAATGTCTACTGGATCGATCTGGCCCCGGCGTTCGGAACGATCTCGGCCGGCGGTACTATTACCGTGACGCTGGATGCACTGGGGTCGAATGGCTTCGTGATTGCAGATGCCGTGCGTGTGGAGTTCCTGCATCCGTTGCAGGCTGAAGAAGGTCCAGCAGCCAATCCGACGGCCACTGTGTTGACGGCGGCCGATCTTGATGCGATCGCTGCGGCAGCGGTGGCGCGGTGGCAGCAGGCGGGGCTGACGGCGGCTCAGCAATCGGCGTTGAATGGCATCACGTTCGCCATTGTCGACCTGCCGGATGCTTACCTGGGAAGTGAAACCGACGAGACGATCTTTATCGATCCGAATGCCGCAGGGTACGGTTGGTATGTCGATTCGACTCCGTACGACGATGCTGAGTTTGGCCTGACGATTGCCAGCACGGAACTCGGTGCGACCGACCCGGTGGCGGCCGATGGGATGGATCTGCTGACGGTGTTGATGCATGAAATCGGACACCGTCTGGGGCTGGATGATGTGGCTCTGACGGATGATGCTCATGGTCTGATGGCTGAGTCGATCGATGTGGGAACGCGACGGTTGCCGGTCGTGGCGGCCGTTTCTGAAGGTGATGTTGACGCTGAGTGCGATGATTCTTCAGACACCGTCGACAATGACGTGAGCGACGAAGTGTTCTATACCCTGGGTGTGGCAAACGATTCGGCCCCGTCCGCCGTTCCGACGATTGCGTTGGGCGGAACCTCCGGAGCCACTCATGAGCATCGTCATGGCTCGGGGCATTCGGTTGGTGGTGAGAATGGTGGACAACGTCATCCTCATCGCACCGGTGGCAAGCCGCACGATGATGGGACGAACGGGTCGCGTTCGTTGCTAGGTGCGTTGTTTAACTTCGTTCGCAACCGGAAGTAGGTCTCTCGTCGACCAAAAAGCGGCTCATAGCGTGGATTAATTCCTGATCTGCTAAGGAGATATTTGCCACAGAATGACACAGAAGAAACACAGAACTGGAACGCGGAGCTCTTTCCCTTCTGTGTTTCTTCTGTGTCATTCTGTGGCGCCTCGTCCCTCTTGATCGATCTTGTGCCGCCGACGCTGCCAGCGTGGGCCACGGGATTTCCTCGGACGTGCTGGGTATAATCCTGAATTCGCTGCGGATGGTGTCGCGGTGACGAATTGAGGGTTTTCGGCGTGGCTCGCGAGAAACAGCAGAATCTATTTCAGCCGGAGGATTTTCCCGATCCTCTTCCCGCATGGGAAATCGCTGATCAAAGCGATGTGATCTGCGCGGAAGTTGTTTTCAATCTGCCGGTCGACAAGCCGTATCTGTACCGTATACCGGATGACGTTCGTGGTCACTTGCATGCCGGACAGCGGGTGCAGGTGCCGCTTGGACGGGGGAATCAGACCCAGGTCGGTTACTGTGTCGGGTTAAGTCGCCCGCCGGCGAACTGGGGGCCCGAACGGTGGTCGAAGCTGAAGATGCTGACGGCCGTTGTGGATGAATTCCCGCTGTTGACTCCGCGGATGCTCGAGCTGACGCGGTGGATTGCCGAGCACTACCTGTGCAGTTGGGGGCAGGTGCTGGAGACTGTGATTCCCGCGGGAGTGAAGAAGCAGTCCGGGACGCGGATGGTCACGCTGATTCAACTGAGTGCCACGGCGCGGGAGCAACGGGCTGCGCTGGAGCTGACTGACAAACAGGCGGCGGTGTTTGATTTTCTCAGCCTGGCGACGGCGCCCGTGCCGATGGATGAGGTCACCAAGGCTGCCAAATGCGGGACTGTGCCGGTGAATGCCTTGCGGGGCAAAGGGCTGATTGAATCGGTCAAGGTGCGGGCGGGCAACTTCAGTCTGCCGGATTATGACGGAGCCGTGCAGCCTGATCTCAAGATGAATGTCGATCAGACCAAGGCTCTCGACATCATTCATACGGCTTTGCGGAGTGGTAAACACCGGACGCTACTGCTGCATGGTGTGACGGGTAGCGGTAAGACGGAAGTTTATATCCAGGCGATACGCGAAGTCGTCAGTTATGGGCGACAGGCGATTGTGCTGGTGCCGGAGATCAGTCTGACTCCGCAAACAATTCGGCGCTTTCAATGCCGGTTTCCGTCGGTGGCCGTGCTGCACAGTCACCTGGGTGACGCCGAGCGGCATTGGCACTGGCAGCAGATTGCCCAGGGGCGAGTGCAGGTCGTGGTGGGAGCCCGTAGTGCCGTGTTTGCCCCTTGCCCACATCTCGGTTTGATCATCATTGATGAGGAGCACGAGACGACTTTCAAGCAGGACTCGACTCCGCGTTATCATGCTCGGGAGGTAGCTCGGAAGCGGGCGGAGTTGGAACAGATTCCGCTCATCCTGGGTTCGGCGACGCCGACGCTCGAATCGTGGCGGCGAGCTTTGCAGAACGAAGATCAACTGGTGAGCATGCCACGCCGCGTCGAGGGTTTGCCCATGCCGCCGGTGATGGTGGTTGATGTGCGGAATGACCCGGAACTCAACGGGGGGGCGTCGATTGGGCGGGCTCTGCGGAATGCGATGCAGGTTGCTCTGGACGCGAAAGGCCAGATCATTCTGTTCTTGAATGTGCGGGGTTACTCGCCCGTGTTGTGGTGCCGAGCCTGTGGAGCTGGGGTGAAGTGTCCGCATTGTGATATCACGCTGACGTGGCATAAGGACCAGGCTGAGGCCATCTGCCATTCGTGCGACTATCGCTCGAAGATCGTGACGCATTGTCCCCACTGTGGCCACGCTGGCGTGAAGGGTTTGGGAACGGGGACGCAGCGACTGGAGACTGAGGTTAAGGCCCGGTTCCGCGGCTATCCCTGTTTGCGAATGGATAGCGATTCAATGCAGCGGGCGGGGAGTCATGACATCGCCCTGGAGCGTTTTCGAGCGGGTGAGATTCGCATCCTGCTGGGGACGCAAATGATTGCGAAGGGGCTCGACTTTCCGAACGTCACGCTGGTGGGAGTGATTGATGCCGACACGCTGTTGCATCAACCCGAGTTCCGGGCCAGTGAGCGGACTTTTCATTTGATTGCTCAGGTGGCGGGGCGGACGGGTCGCAGTATTAAGGGAGGCCGGGTCCTCGTGCAGTCGTCGTCTCCCGGTGAGATGCCCATTCAGATGGCGGCTCAGCATAATTTCCCGGGGTTTGCGAAGCGTGAGTTGGCTGTGCGCCAGGAGATGAATTATCCCCCCTATCAACAACTGACGCGGGTGATCCTGCGCGGGCCGGTGGAACAAACTGTGCAGCAAACGGCTAAGGCGATGGCTGAGCATCTGAAACAGGTGGCGTTGGAGATGAACTCGCCGGTGCGAATTCTGGGGCCGGCGCCGGCGCCGGTGGCGCGGCTGAAGGCGCATTATCGGTATCACTTCCAGCTCTCCGCACCCACTTTGGAGATGATTCAGACTCTGTGGCGCGGGGTTAAGGACAATCTGCCGCACGGGAAGGATGTGGAGTATGTGGTGGATGTTGATCCGCTGAATCTCAGATAGGGGAGAAATCCTAATGTCTAATGACTAATGTCTAAAAAGAAGATGCTGTTGATCACGGTCACTCTGTGGTCTTGTCCTTTTAGACATTAGGATTTAGTCATTAGTCATTTTCGCTGCTCCCGACTCAGAGAGTCGGGCTACGGGATGCGGCTTCGCCACATCCGATTATGTAGTCATGACTTAAGTCCTATTTACCCAATTTCACAAACGGCGTAGAATCCCGGCGGTTTCAGCACGGTGGCCATGGATGGTCCGGGGCTCTCAAGGATGTTGCGCTCGTTACTACGGTCGATTAAGCAAATTGTCACGGCACTCATTGTGCTGGTGGTGTTGGTTTGCTTCTTTGAAATCGGGTTGCGGGTGTATGACTCGCACACGGGCCAGGTCACGCGGTGCGAACTCTTCGATCAGGGGTTTCTGACCAAGTCCCGCTTCTGTCATCATGAATTCAAGCCGCTGCTGCGGGTCAACGTTCCGGCAGTTGGTCATGATTCAGACTTCGAGCTGCGAACCAACAGCCAGGGACTCCGTGGTGAGGAATTCGCCATACCCAAGCCGGCAGACACCTATCGCATCGTCTGTCTCGGTGATGAACGGACCTCCGGAGTTGATGTCGCCGAGGCTGACACGTTTTGCCAGCAAATGCAGGAGTTGCTGCAGACTCGGTCCGCATTGAAGATTGAAGTCATCAACGCGGGGACGCCGGATTATTGTCCGCTACTGAGTGCCCTGCAGTTCCGCCAGAAGCTGATTGCGTCGCAACCGGATCTGGTGATTCTCAATTGGGACATGTCCGACGTCTGGGACGACTATTGCTATCGCCGCTATACGACGATGGGTGGCAGCAACGAGCCGTTGGGCTGTTCGCATCCGTTGTTGGATCCGCCGCGGCAGCGAGAACGCAATCAGATTATCAACCTCTTCCTTTTACCGCAGTTTGCGTTGAAGCAGGGTTGTCAGGTGTGGGCCGGTCGCGTGTTGCCGCCGCCGCCGAAGGAGATCGACAGTCCCACTGGAAAATATGCCTGGTTACAGGATCAGCCGCCTGACTGGTCGATCTATATTCAACAAAGCCTCGAGGGGATGCTGCCTGCTCGGGATCAGGCCGAAGGGATTGGCGGTACCTTCCTGGTCGGCATTCATCCGGCTCCGTGGCAAGTCGCGACGACCGCCAGCAATGGCGAACGAGTCCGCGCGGCGGTGGGAGTGGGCAGCGGCGTGGTCTATCGCAACCGGGCGCCGTTCAAGTCGGTGCAGACGTTTTGTGATGAGCAACAAATCTGGTGTTGCGACCTGTCCCCCGCGATTCAGGCCGAGCCGCTGGCGGTCGACCTCTATCAGCAGAACTCGGCCAATTATTCGGTCGAAGGTCACAGTCTGGCGGCGCGGTTGCTGGCGAGTTTCATCGTCAAGAAGCTGCAGGGGCCGTGGGTGAATGGGCCTCGAGCGGTACCGCCTGTGACGGGGCCGCGGAACGACCGGACCGCGACTCGCGGTGGGCGCGGGACGGGCAATCGGTAGAGGTAATGATGCCGCTTGTGTTGTTGAAGAATGGGACTTATGTTGAGCGCGGCTGAAACACCTCATCAATCGGAAGGACACGCCGGATGACCCCGCAGGAACTCGATAACTGGCCGTTGCTGGTCGATGCACTTCCCGAGCCTCCTGCTGGTCTGGATCCCGAAGCTCGTCTGGATTGGCGAGCCCTGTGGTGTGCTCCGCAAATTGATCCGACGGCGTGGGTGGCCCAGAACGCGGTCGTCATGGGACGAGTCCGCCTGAAGGCCCGCAGTTCGGTGTGGTACAACTGCACGGTTCGCGGCGATGGCGATTACATCGAAGTGGGCGAAGATACCAACGTGCAGGACGGATCGATTCTGCATGTCGACTTTGGGTATCCCTGTATTCTTGGTAATCGAGTCACCCTGGGGCATGGAGCCATCGTGCATGCGTCAGTCGTGGAAGATGACGTGTTGATTGGAATTTCGGCCACAGTGCTCAGCCGCTGCGTAATTGGTGCTGGGGCCTTGATTGCTGCCGGGGCGGTCGTGATGGAGGGGACAATTGTGCCCCCGGGTACGCTGTGGGCCGGCTGCCCCGCGAAGAACTTTCGGCAGTTGACTGTGGAGCAACGGGCGCGGCTCGAGCACACGTGGCGGCATTATGTGGCCAATGGTCAGGCCTGCCTCTCGCGGTTTGGACGGGAGCATATTAATGCGCTATGTGGACTGCGGTGATTCATCACCGCTTTCTCATCAGTTCCGACCCTCGACGATTCTTGCGGTCCCGTTGCCGGATCAGATCTCCCAAATAAGACACGCAGGTGAGCCGGGTGCCGTAAGGCACCGGACCGATTGTTATATTGACCAAACGAATTGTCCGGGGCCTTACGGCACCCGGCTCACCAAAAGATGTCTTCCTCCGCTACTTGGCGATTCCACTGCTGGATTCGGTGAATCAACCGGCATTAGAAAGCGGCGATGAATCGCCGCAGTCCAAATTTCTCTGGGAATAAATCTACGGCGTATAGGCTCCTATCTATAGGGCCAACCCGTTTTTCTTACTTGAGGTACGCGCCATGCGAGCTCTTCACGCTGTCGTCGCCCTGTTGTGCGCTGGGTTGGTCGGCTGCGAGTCGGAACAGTTTCGCGCGGAAACTCGGCTGTCCGCGGATGGGTCTCTCGACCGTATCGTCTATCAACCACCCGATCGTGCGCCGAGCAAGGCCCAGCAGAAGGTGGCTTGGAAGGAGGTGCGATACGTTCCGAAATTGGACTCGCCGGATCAGCAGCGTCGTTCCCTGCGAGACCTGTGGCCCTTGCCGGATGATGCCTTCCGGTCGCCGCAGTCGAAATCGTCCAAGTACTATTGGCTGGCTCAGGGCCGGTTTGCGGATATCAAAGCCGTGCCCGATCATCTCGTGTTTGAAGCCCCGAAAGGCTTGCCGGACGGTCGCCTGGTTCGCAAGCTGGAACGCCGCGATGCGGGTGTCGTGACGGAATGGATCTGGGAAGAAGTGTTGACCGATGTGATCACTCTTTCAGATCACCGAATGGCGCGCACAGAAGCGGCCGAGTTGGCAATCACGCTCACTTTAGCGGCCTGTGCTGATGCCTGGGGGCCGGATTATGAGTTGAAAGATCTTGAGCAATGGTTACGAGTGGATGTTACGGACTGCTTTCAGGAGTTGTGTGACGTCGTTTTACAGTTGGGGTTAAGCAAGCACAAACCGCCACGTGGCGACCAAGAGCTCTTCGCTTTAGGAGCGAAGAGCCTGAAACGCAGAGGTCTCGATTTGCTTGATGCCCAGGAGCGGCCGCTGGATGATCAGGCCGAAGTCTCGCGGCGGGTGAAGGACTATTTGACACAGAAATTGCAGATGCTGGTCAAAGATAAACAAGGTCAGCCACTGAAAGAGGAGTTGATTCAGCAGACTCTGACAGGCATGTCTGATGAATCGTCGCGGATCAGTCAGGGATTCAAACGTGCCATTACGACGAAGTTTGGTACTGAGGAGAAATTTGGAGAACAGGTCAACCGCTTGGGCACACGCATTCTAGGACTTTATATTTGGCCGATCTTGCGAGCCGAACAGACGTTCGATTATCGGCTGGAAGTCCCGGGAATCATTATCGAGACCAACGGCACACTGGCCGGAGAACGGACCTTACGCTGGAAATTCCAGTCGTCGGAAGCATTCCCATTGGGATACGTCATGCGAGCAAAAGTGGCTGTGTTAGACGCGCCGGCTGTAGCGAAACATTTTCCGAAGGCGAAGTTCGACAGTCGCGAAGTGATTGTGGAGTATCTCGACATCGTAGGTGGTGACGCAGAGTTAAGGACGGCGTTGAATGAGCTCACGCAGAAGAACGATGCGACTGCGTGGAAGGCCTGGCAAGTCGAGCATCCCGATGCGACGCGGCTGTATGAGTTGTTACAGCCTGCATCGGCCGTGAGTCGCTAATGGAAAAGAACAGGTGAGTGGAATGGCGCTAGCCACCGGTTCTTTGTGTCGATTTCCCTGGAAGAACCGGCGGCTAGCGCCGTGCCGCTCACGAGTCGACCGTGAAGTGAGTCCCATTGGCCTGACGGCACCCGGCTCACCTGCACGAGTGCGGGACGGGGTTCGCGCGGCGCACTGAGTGTGATAAAAAGTCAATGGAGCTTTTCGTGTTCGCCATTTAGACAAGGAAGTCAGGAGATGGCCAAATCCAAGCAAGAGTTGTCGCCGGAAGTG